>JBDTCL010000348.1:0-3656 GCA_039923595.1 Antricoccus sp.
GCGTCCGATACTGGTTCTGATTCAGCGCGCTGATCACGGCTGCCAAAAACTAATTCACGCAAGCGCGGGAGATCGCGCGCGCGAGCCGTGGGAATCAGTAACGACGAGCCGTCAGAGCGGACCAGAAATACGCCCCCGCGGGCGCTCACGCTCAGCGCTGCAACGTCCTTCAATGCGATGGTGCGGCGGTATGTCGGTCCGGTGACGGTGATGGCATCGGCGCTAATCCAGGCGCCGGTGCGGCGAATGGCGAACGCTGCAATCGCGAGAATCAGGTAAACCAGCAGGCTCCACGGCAGCAGCGACAACGCGAAAGGTGTTCCCATGAGCGCGATCATGACGATTGCGATTAGCGCCGTCTGCGAGAAGCGCAGCTTGGTAGGCACAGCCCGCCGCGCAGCGGACTCGATAGGCGCTGAGCGTGTGGGTTCAGAATCTTCAGGAGGCACAATGACATCATCATAATGACTTCACACCTACAGTGATGGACTCACTGCGATTAATGGTTGGCGCTGAGCAATTTCAGTTTTGGGGTACGCGTCTCAGATAGTGAGATTAAGTTGCAGCTGATGGCAAAGCAGAGGAATCTGATCTTGTGAACGCACAACAGCTTCTCGTAATTCACTAGCGCGTCTGCCCAGGCTGACGCGCTTACCCCCACATGCCGCAAGGCATAGGGGGTTTTTTGTTGCCCGCCACACGTACCGAACAGATCGACCACCGCTCCGCGACAACTGCATCTATTCCACACCGTCGCCCCTCACGAGGGGGCGGCGTCATCCAACACTCGCGATCCGAGGAAGGAATCATGGCCAGCCAAACTATAGCCACGCCAGCAGAGACCCCTGCAGCTGCGCATCAGGAGGACACCGGACGTATCGCCGAACCAGCGACCGGTGCGAAGTCTCTTGTCCGTGCCCTAGAATGTATGGGTGTAGAGGTCGTTTTCGGCATTCCTGGCGGCGCAGTACTTCCGTTATATGACCCGCTTTTTGACTCAACCGTGCGCCATGTGCTGGTTCGGCATGAACAAGGTGCCGGACACGCTGCCGAAGGATACGCACAAGCAACCGGCAAGGTTGGGGTATGTATCGCCACGTCCGGTCCTGGTGCGACCAACCTGGTTACTGCAATAGCTGATGCGTACATGGACTCGGTTCCGATTGTCGCAATCACCGGTCAAGTGGCTGCAGCATTACTTGGCACTGACGGCTTCCAGGAAGCCGATATTTGCGGCATTACCCTGCCGATTACCAAGCACAATGTGCTCGTCACCAGCGCTGATGACATTCCGCAAGTGATCGCGGAGGCATTTCACATAGCCAGTACTGGCAGACCGGGACCAGTTCTGGTCGACGTACCTAAGAGCGTCCTGAATGCCGAAACGACGTTCATTTGGCCACCACAGCTCGATCTGCCTGGGTATCGCCCCGTGACCCGCCCACACTTGAAGCAGGTGCGTGAGGCCGCCAAACTCATTCACAGCGCGCAGAAACCGGTCCTTTATGTCGGTGGTGGCGTGATCAAAGCCGAGGCGGCCGCCGAACTCCTTGAGATCGCTGAGCTGACCGGGATTCCGGTCGTTACAACCTTGATGGCACGCGGGGCGTTTCCCGATAGTCATCAGCAGCACTTGGGCATGCCAGGAATGCACGGCTCGGTACCGGCCGTCACCGCCTTGCAAAAATCGGACCTGCTGATTGCTCTCGGGACCCGATTCGATGATCGGGTTACCGGTGACCTCGGTTCCTTTGCGCCCGGTGCGAAGGTCATCCACGCTGATATCGATCCGGCGGAAATTTCAAAGAACCGCACGGCCGACGTGCCAATTGTGGGCGATTGCAAGGAGACGCTCCGGGAACTGATCAGCGCTCTGCAGGTCCTACGCGGCACGAGCGAACCGGCCGATATCTCGCCTTGGATACGCCAACTCAAGGGCTGGAGTCAAAGTTTTCCACTTGGCTACGATTGGCCCGCAGATGGCAGTTTGTCACCGCAGTATGTAATCGAGCGACTCAGCGCCATCTCCGACGAAGACACCATTTGGTGCGCCGGAGTGGGTCAACATCAGATGTGGGCAGCTCAATTCGTCGCCTATGAAAAGCCCCGTACCTGGCTCAATTCAGGCGGTGCCGGAACGATGGGATACGCAGTACCGGCAGCTATGGGCGCCAAGGTAGGTCAGCCCGAGCGCACGGTGTGGGCAATCGACGGTGATGGCTGTTTCCAGATGACTAACCAAGAACTTGCGACGTGCGCCATCGAAGGAATCCCAATCAAAGTTGCGGTAATCAACAATGGCAATCTGGGCATGGTTCGGCAATGGCAGACGCTGTTCTATAACTCACGCTATTCAGGCACCGATCTGAACACGCATAAGCTGCGAATCCCGGATTTCGTGGCGCTTGCCGAAGCGCTCGGCTGCGTGGGATTGCGTTGCGAGTCTAAAGAAGATGTGGACTCAATCATCAACCAGGCAATGCAAATCAACGACCGCCCGGTGGTCATCGATTTCACGGTTGGTGCCGATGCTCAGGTGTGGCCGATGGTTGAGGCCGGCAAGAGCAATGACGAGATCCAAAACGCCCGCGACATGCGACCGCAATTCGACGCGGACGACGTGTAGGAGGGAATGCCATGAAGTCAACTCGTACGTTGTCAGTTCTTGTCGAGAACAAGCCCGGCGTGCTCTCTCGGGTCGCCGGCTTATTCAGTCGCCGTGGCTTCAATATTGACTCACTCGCGGTCGGTGAAACCGAGCATCCCGAGATGTCGCGGATGACCATTGTGGTCTCGGTTGAGGATGCCATTCTTGAACAAGTCACCAAGCAGCTCAACAAGCTCATCCACGTGATCAAAATTGTCGAGCTAGAACCGACCAACTCAGTTCAGCGCGAGCTCATCCTGATCAAAGTGCGTGTCGACTCTCATCACCGCGCGCCGGTGTTAGAAATTGTCGAGCTATTTCGTTCGAAAGTTGTCGATGTCAATCCCGACTCGGTGACGATTGAGGCCACTGGTACCAGACCCAAGCTCGAAGCATTAATCGAGGCACTTGAACCTTTTGGAGTGCGAGAGCTTGTACAGTCCGGCATGGTCGCGGTTGGTCGAGGGCCTCGGTCCATGACGACGACAACACCGCGAGCAGTCGATCGCAGCGCTTAACAAGGTTTCACCAATCAAAGAAGATCCGAAGGGAACACCGCTGATATGGCAGCAAAGATGTACTACGAAGACGATGCAGACCTGACCCTGATCCAGGGCAAAAAAGTGGCCGTCATTGGCTACGGCAGCAAAGGCCAGGCACACGCGTTGAATCTGCGCGACTCTGGCGTAGACGTGCGCGTCGGACTCAAGGAAGGCTCGCCGAGTCGGCAAAAGGCACAGGATGAAGGCCTGCCGGTGATGACGCCTGCCGAGGCGGCCAAAGAAGCCGATGTGATCGTGATTCTCGCACCGGATCATGTTCAACGGCATCTGTATACCGAGTCGATCGAAGCCAATCTCAATGACGGCGACGCATTGTTCTTCGGTCACGGATTCAATATCCGCTTCGGTTACATCAAGCCACCAGCAAATGTCGCGGTGGCCATGGTTGCGCCGAAGGGTCCGGGCCACCTCGTACGGCGCGAGTTCGTGGACGGCAAAGGGGTGCC
>JBDTCL010000349.1:0-7115 GCA_039923595.1 Antricoccus sp.
CAATAATGCTGGCCGCGCTCATCCAACCGCGTGCGAGTTCCTCGGAAATCATGCAGTACTCGAAGGTGCCGAGCCCCATGCCGCCGTACTCCTTGTCGACGAGGATTCCGAAATACCCCTGCTTGCCCAGTTGGTTGAGGAATGAGCGCGGGAATTCGCCCTTCTTCTTGTCGAGCTTGTTCGCCAGCGGCGTCACAATGTCGGCGGCGAATTGTCGGGCTTCTTGCTGGATCTGCAATCGTTCCGGGGTAGCCCACGGGCTCTTCAGAACAGGGATCGGGGCACTCTGGATGTCGTCGCTCATGCTGCGGCCGCCTTTCGGACCAGGTTGGTTCGTGAATAGCGCAGGACGCATTCGCCGTTCTGATTGGTGGCCGTCGTACGCCACGTGATGATGCCCGCCTCTGGATGACTTCGGGAGTCGCGTTTGTCGAGAACTTCGGACACGGCGGTGATGGTATCGCCGGGGTATACCGATTGGACGAACTCGATATCGTTTACGCCCAGGAACGGCCCGCCTCCCTCACTAAGGTCCTCAACTGACAGGCCGACTGTCGTACACAGCACCAGCATCGGGTTGATGACCAGGTCCGGGTGATCGTGCTCGCGGGCGAATTCGAGATTCACATACATCGGCGTCCAGTTACAGGTTGCGGTCGAGAACAGGATCGAATCGGCAGCGGTGAACGTGCGACCCCAGTGATGGATAAATTCTTGTCCCACCTCGAACGCTTGGTACTGGTTGCCCTTCGCCGCGAGTTGGAACTGGTCAAAGTTCGGGTCGCTCATCGCTGGCATCGTCCCCTTAGAACGTAGATCGTGCTGAAGAAGGCTCGTGCGTCGAACGGTCGGCTGGTCGACGGCTCGGATCGGGCTTGCTTTGCAGCAACGGTTCTGAATTTATGACCGGACACTGTCATGAACGCTCCGTTCGCTGGTGTGATTGTCGAATCGATCCGCGCCCGATTTTGGCCGGTCCTAGAGGCAATCACCTAGTGATGGCAATCCTAGATCGAAAAACATCGGCAACAACATGTTTTGTCCTTGCCATCGCTCACCAATCACCAATCACCAATCACCAATCACCAAGCGACGAGTGCGCCGCGACCGAAGCCTCCCGTGCTGCCTTCGCACGGGCTTCGATCAACTGGACGAGCCAAACTTACAAGCTGGCGGCGAGTGTGTATGCCGGATACCCCCGGTTTGGCGATAGGTCGAGATGATCGGGTCTCAAGCGCCTTCGCTGCCCGACGACCTGTGAGAATTCGCGCGCGGCGTAGCGATCGTCAAGGTCCTGGCTGCTATTTAGCTTCGGTGACATCCTTCAGGACGGTCGCGCAGTCTGCTGCGCTGACAATCATCAGCCGCTGCTGTTGATTTTTCAACGGAAACACGAAGGCGTAGGCCGACTGACCCTGATACGTACCCTGTTGGACTGCGCTCGGTGCAGCTAGTGGCCGCTTGGGGATCAGCGACAAACATTTAAGCCGAGATTCAGATTGCGCCATGCTGCCAGCAATCGCCTCGGGGGCGCTGCCGTTCACGATCGGCCCCGATTGCTGCACATCAGTTGCAGTCTTCTTTCCCAGTTCTTGGACAGTCCCGGACGGCGCGGCAGTCGATGCCGTCGCAGATTCGTCCGCGCTCGTGCTGGTAGAAGCCTTGTCGGCAGCCACATTATTGCCACCACCCGAGGTGCCGATCACGATGGCACCGCCACCGACGACCACCGCAGCGGCTGCTGCCGCGAGCAATAATCTGCCTCGACCGCGGCGCTTGGCCGCAGCATCGGCAAAGCTCACCACATTTGCCGACCCCGTCGGCGGACCTGGTGCAGACGGCATCACGGTCGGAGGGTGCGGTTGTGCCTGGGATTGTTGTGCTTGCGCACGCAACGCCGACTCATGTTGCAGAACTGCATCAAGTCGTGCGGCGAGTGCTGGTGGCATCTTCACTGCTGGCATCGAGCGCAATTGATTAGTCGTGGCATCAAGTCCGGCGAGTATTTCGCGCGCTTCGGCGTTATTTGCCACTATCTGCGCGATTCGCGCATGACGCGCAGGATCGAGCACACCACCGTGGAAATCGGCGAGGGTCGTCAGATCTGGGCAGGCCGAAGCCTCGCCATGTTGGGCGAACTGATCCTCGTTCGTCATAACCACTCCCTCAGCATTGCTTCGGTGCTCCTGCTGTGCTTTGTCGCTTCCTGTGATTGTGGCCGACTGACGGCGATTGCCGCGCATTCGGGTCCACGGCAATCCATCAATCGCGCTCCGTGCTGTGAACAGCTGAGCGAGGGCGTTGCGATCCTGTGGTTGCGTGTACGAAACTGCGACGCACGGTTAGTCCACGGGGTTCCGCAGGTGGCCTAAAATTGCAGCTAATTTTCCGCGGCCGCGCGCGCAACGGCTTTTGATCGTCCCCTCGGGAACGCCGAGCACTACCGCGGCGTCAGCGACGGAGTACCCCTGAATGTCCACCAGCACGATCGCAGCGCGCTGGTCTTCGGGGATCTGCATGAGCGCTTCTTGCACGATCATCGACATATTGGTCTCTTCGATGGCATCTCGCGGATCGACTGGCTCGCCGGGGCCTTCTTCAGGCAGCTGCGCGGTGGGCCGCGATTGTTTGCGGCGCAGTCGATCGAGGCACGCGTTGACGACGATACGATGCAACCAGGTCGTCACCTGCGCCTCGGCGCGGAACGAGGCAGCTGCGCGAAATGCCGAGATCAGTGCGTCCTGCAGCGCGTCGGCGGCGTCGTCAGGATCACGGACCGTCCGCAGAGCGACCGCATACAACCGATTGCGATGTCGCTGCACAATGATTTGAAATGCATAGCGATCGCCCTGTACGTGGTCGGCTAATAGCTCCCTGTCGGAGCGTTCGTCGTCGGGTTGATCAGGGGTCACCGAAGCACCATATCTGTTAGATCGGCCTAATGTGACGCTAACCGTGCCGGGCCGGACATTGTGCCGTGCTCAGCTATCGCAGACCGTCGAGTATGGGAACTTCATCGTTAGGCGTGCCATCATCATCTGATGACTGATGAGCTGAAGAATATTGGGATTCTGTTGTTTTCTGACGTCGAGGAGCTTGACGCGGTGGGGCCGTGGGAGGTTCTGTCGTTCTGGACCCAGACCCATCCAGAAGACGGCTACGCCGTATTTATGTTCTCGCGCTCGGGTGGTTTGGTTCAATGCGCCAAGGGTCTGAGCGTCCAGGCGCATTACTCCTATGACGACGTGCCAGCGATGGACGTCCTGATCTATCCGGGAGGTCAAGGCACCCGGCCGCAGCTGACTGATGAAGCTCAACTCGATTGGGTTCGTCGCCAACGCGAGAACGTGCCGCTCATGGCCAGCGTGTGCACCGGCTCCCTCGTGTATGCCGCCGCTGGGCTGCTCTCGCGCCGCCGGGCCACCACTCATTGGGCCTCCCTCGATCGGCTCGCTGAACTCGACCCGACCATCCAAGTGCAACCGGACGCCCGATTCGTCGATGACGGCGACGTCCTGACCTCCGCCGGTATTTCAGCAGGAATAGACATGGCGCTGCATCTGGTTGACCGATTCGCGGGAACCGAACGGGCGCGCGAGATCCGCCGCAACATCCAATACGATCCGGCGCCGCCGGTGTAGCGACCCCCAGGTGGGGAGCGGTCGCTCACCGATTCCCGGCGCTCTGGATGCCCCGTGCATTCTCTTCGCCAGACCCCACTCACTTGCAATCTAGGGCGCTGGGCTGTTCCAATTTTTAGTTATCACGATGGTTCAGCTCGGCTGCGCGATACTCGCCGTGTCGCTCCCGGCGGTATTCAGTACCGCGGTCTATGTCACCCTGGGAGCACTCGCGCTCGCCGCGCTCTGGTATGTAATTGGTCTGCACCAGCGCCTCAATGCTGGTACTGCGGGACCGTCGCTGTTGCCTGGCGCCGGACGACATCGACACAGAGTGGAGGAGTCTTAGGTGAGTCAAGGGTGGTCCAACTGGGCCGGTAACCAACGTACGAATCTCACCGGCGTTGCCACCCCGGCGACGGCGCAGGAGGTTGCGGACGCGGTCAGTTCGGCTGCCGAACGAGGGTTGCGTGTCAAACCGATCGGCGCGGGGCACTCGTTCACCGGGATCGGTCTCACCGATGGCATCCAGCTGGATCTATCGAAACTATCGAAGCTGATCAGCGCCGACCGACGCACCGGTCTGGTGACCGTCGATGCGGGCATGCCCCTGCACCGCCTGAACTGGACTATGGAACAACTCGGGCTGAGCCTGTCGAACCTTGGCGATATCGATCGGCAAACGGTCGCGGGCGCGTTGTCGACCGGTACGCACGGCACCGGACGGGATCTCGGTGGACTGGCAACCCAGATCCGGGGGTTGCAGATCGTGCTCGCCGACGGTTCGATCGTGGACTGCAGTCCAGAGGACCGGCCAGATTTGTTTGATATGGCCCGGGTCGGCCTAGGGGCTCTTGGTGTGGTGACTGCGGTGACCTTGCAGGCCGAACCGCTATTCACCCTCAATGCCAAGGAACGGCCGATGCCGTTGCACCAGGTCATGGGCGACCTCGATGAACTCGTCGCGACCAACGAACATTTCGAATTCTTTTGGTTTCCCCATACCGACAAGACCCTCACCAAGCGCAACAATCGCATCCCGAATGATCAGGCCGCACCGCTGAGCAAGTCGCGGACGATTCTTGACGATGAGGTCATTTCGAACGGCCTCTTTGAGCTCACGTGTCTGCTCGGCGCGCGCCGGCCCTCGGTGATCCCGAAGATCAACGAGCGAGCGGTCCGGCTGATGGGTGATCGCGAATATTCTGATGTCGCGCACCGCGTCTTCGTCTCGCGCAGAAGAGTCCGGTTTGTCGAGATGGAGTACGCACTTCCACGTGAGGCGGTGCGCGAGGCGATCCGCGAGGTCGGCAACGTCATCCGCCGCGACGGACTCAAGGTGTCCTTTCCCGTTGAGGTCCGGTTTACTGCCGGCGATAACATCCCGATGTCAACTGCGACCGGTCGCGATAGCGCTTATGTCGCGATTCATATGTTCCGCGGCCAGCCGTTTGAGCCCTACTTCCGCGGTGTCGAGGCAATCATGCGTTCATTGGATGGCCGACCGCACTGGGGCAAGATGCACTACCGGAGCGCCGAAGACCTACGACCGACCTATCCGCGGTTCGATGAATTCGTCGCGATGCGCCGCGAGGTGGACCCGACCGGAGTCTTTACTAACGACTACCTCGACCGGGTGCTCGGCCCGCTTTAGCTGAAGCTGCCCTGCAAACAACAGCCCACAGCCAACCAAACCACGTATGTGCGATACGTCCGCCCAGGGCTGTTGTTTGCAGGGTCGGAATGGACGAATCCGCTGGCTGAGCCACTCTCGTTGGGTCCGAACCAAGGTCAGTGGTTGCCGTAGACGCGCCGGGGCGTCACAAGTACGCCAACTCGCTGCTGCTCGCGCATCGCCTGGTCGTACTCATCCCAATTATCGTGCGTGCCACCGGCGCCGATAAAAATATTTCGCAGCAGAATTCGCAGTTTTTCTGCGTCGATCGTCGGCGCTGGATCGTGCGGTCCGATCAACTCGCTGTCGCCGTCTACGCCGATCCACTTCCAGCCATCACGCCACAGGATGCTGGTCGCAGGACGCTCTCGTAGTGATCGCAGCTTGACCGGGCCGTACGTCACATATGCGATGACACGCGCGCCGGTGACCGGATGAGTCACCAATCCGGTATTGACCAGCGATGAATGTGGCGTGCCGTCGGCGCGCACCACGCTAACGACGGCGAGGCCCTGCTGGGCTTCGACAAATCCAGCCACGCGATCGAGATTGATACTCATGGGCCAACTCTTGCGCAGCTACCGATTCCCTGCAAACAACGGCCTATAGCCAACCAGACGACGTATGCGCGATAGGCCCGCCCAGGGCCTTGTTTGCAGGGCCAAAGTGGGTCAAAGTCATCGGCTGTCCCACGCGCTAGCTAGAACGTGAACGCTATCTAGGACGTGAACGACACCTCGGACAGTGCCGCTTGGTAGCTGCCGTTGCTTTGCTGGACTAGCTGGGTAATCCAGACCACGATGTACTGAGTCTTGGTGCCTGGAGGCAGGGTGATCGTCGTTGAGCTACCGGTCAGAGTGGTGTCAGCGCCGACCTGTGGATATGCATCGATGCTGCTGCCAGTTGACGCCGTGCCGGTGCGGATTTGCACCACGGCACCGGGAATGGTCGTTTGGATCGTCACTGAAGCAACGGTGCTTGGGGAGCCGAGATCGTACACGATCCCGACACCCTTCTTGATGTTGCCGAAGGTCGCCGAGCCTTGGTATTGCAAGGTCGGCCAGGTTGTCGCCGGATTCCCGTCGTAGGAAAGGTTGATCCGACTCGGATTCTCTTGACCATCACCGGGGGGCGGATCGAGCAGGGCAGCCCCAGCGATGGCAATCGGCTTGCCGGTAGCGGACGGCGCTGCCGAGCTGGACGATTTCTTTGGGGCGCTTGAGGCACTGCTATCGCTACTCGCGCTTTGTTTGGGTGTGGTCGGACCGAAGAGTCCGCCGGCGAGAATACCGACGAACCATGCGACGACGACGAGTGCCAGCACGCCAAGCAGTGCCGCAATCGTCAGCACAATCTTGCTGCGCTTCGGATGATCTTCGGCATCGGCGGTGTTCATGTCCCCATCGCTATCGTCGGTGTCGCGATTATCAGGCAGCAGTAACGCGTCGGGATCTGTGGCTTGCTCAGCGTCGTCATCACGATCGCTTTGCATCGCCACCTGGTCGTCGCGCGGATCAGATATCTCGTTCCTTGCTCGGCTGCGGCCACCGCAAGCGCGGCGGGCCGACCACGAGGTTATCGCAAACCCGATCGCTTCGGGCAGCACGCATTACGTTAACGGTGCATGCGCTGACGTACGGCGCCGACAGCCCGCTTAATCTCTGGCACACCCAAAACGTATGCCTCGAGCAAGAACACCACGAGGCCAACGAGCGCGGAAATGAGCAACGCGACGAGGGTGCCGAGTTTGCTGGTATGCAAGAGCGGCAGTCCACTGAGCCCGCCCAGATTCCACACCGACGCGCCGCTGAAATACTGGA
>JBDTCL010000350.1:0-4862 GCA_039923595.1 Antricoccus sp.
GAGCGGATCGACTACTGAGACGTGATTGGCTACCAATATCGCAGGCCCGCTCGCTGGAATGTTGTGCGAGCCTCGGAAGTGCTCTTTGAAAAGCACCCGCGACATTAGCCGAACGATAGGCGCGATGATCCGCAGCGCGACCGGCAGACCTTTGTGCGATCGATGGCGCAAACCGGCTTCGGTATCCGGATCTTGTTTTACCAACGCGTCCTCGTTCCTCATCAACCAACAGTTTGGTGGTGGATATACCATATCGACTTGCCATGATGCTCTGGATGAATGACGCTCCGAACCCTCGCGAAGAAGTCGCGCAGCGTTGGTCTGCCATCGTGCCGGTGAAGTCCCCGGGCAACGGCAAGTCCCGGGTGATCGCAACTGCGAATGGTCGATTCGCGGCAGGACCGATCGCTTTAGCCTTCGCACTCGACACAATTGAAGCGATCGCGGCCTGCCCGCTTGTTGAGGACGTCATCGTTATCAGCGATGATGAGAGCCTCAGAGCCGATCTCGCGAAAGTGTCGGCATCGCTGATACTCGAGTCCTTCGAGGTCCGTTCGCGAACGGGACACGATCGATTAAATGCTGCGATCAGTCAAGCAGATCTAGTAATCCGTCGTGATTTGCCCGATCGTGCGACCTTTGCCATTACGAGCGATCTGCCTGCGCTTCGAACCCGTGAACTCGCTGCGGTCCTGAATGAGGCAGCAGGTTGCCTTGAGACACATAATTCGGGCGCCTATCTCGCTGATGCCGCCGGAACCGGAACCAGTATGGTCACCGCTGGTCCTGGGATAAATCTATCGCCGATGTTCGGTTCGGACTCCGCAGCTTCTCATCTCAAATATGGCTTGCATCCACTCACCACATCTGCGCCCACCGTACGGTGCGACATCGATACCTATGAAGATTTGATAGCCGCTTTGCAACGAGGAGTTGGTCCTCGCACAGCACGAATCGTTGCGCTGGCGAGTGATTAAACATGTGGGTTAGACATTTTCCGCCCTTAGGCGCCTTTGCCGGCGCGAACCTAATAGGTAACGATATAGCTATGACATCTGCTGAACGCGTTGCTGATCCTCTCGATATGAGCCTCCCGGCCAACCGATTCACCAACCGTGAAATATCGTGGCTCGATTTTAACGCTCGCGTTCTGGCCAACGCCGAGAACTGCGCCACGCCCTTGCTTGAAAGGGTCAAGTTCTTGGCGATTTTTGCCGGAAATCTAGATGAGTTCTATATGGTTCGGGTCGCCGGACTCAAGCGTCGCCAAAGTACGGGTCTGTCCGTTCGCTCAGCAGATGGACTCACCGCACGCGAGCAGTTGGAGAAGATCTCCGAAAAGACCCGTGGTCTCGTCGCGCGACAAGCACGGTGTTTCCTCGACGACGTGCTGCCGGCATTAAAAGAAAACGGGATCAGTTTTCTGCGGTGGGACGAACTCGATGATGATCAGCACGCGATCTTGGGCGAGATGTTCCACAGTCAAATCTTCCCTATTCTCACTCCACTTGCGGTCGATCCCGCGCATCCTTTTCCCTACATCTCCGGCTTGTCGCTCAATCTTGCGGTAGTAGTACGCGAGCCTGGCAGCAACGTGGAACATTTTGCACGCGTCAAGGTGCCCAATAACGTTGATCGTTTCATCAAGGTCGGCAAAGAAGCCTTCTTGCCGTTGGAGGATCTGATCGCTGCGAATCTGGGCCAACTCTTCCCAGGCATGGAAGTGATCGCCCATCATCCATTTCGGGTCACCCGAAATGCCGACCTCGAGGTCGAAGAAGATCGTGACGAGGACCTCCTGCAAGCGCTCGAACGCGAGCTCGCTCGACGCCGCTTCGGCCCAGCAGTGCGAATTGAGGTCACTGAGTCAATGGAGCCGCACATTTTAGAGCTACTGATCCGGGAACTGGACATCACCGAAGACGACATCATGGAAGTCCCAGGACTGCTTGATTTGTCATCGTTATGGAACGTTGTCACGCTGGATCGACCGGAGTTGAAGGACGAGCCTTTTGTACCGGCCACCCATCCCCGACTCGGTGAGGGCAAATCATTTTTCGCCACCCTTCGTCAAGGCGACGTGCTGATGCATCACCCGTATGACTCATTTGCCACGAGCACCCAGAAATTCATCGAACAGGCAGCAGCCGACCCGCACGTACTCGCGATCAAACAAACGCTCTATCGCACGTCTGGTGATTCGCCGATAGTTCAGGCACTCGTCGAAGCTGCCGAGGCTGGAAAGCAGGTTGTCGTCCTTGTTGAGGTTAAGGCTCGATTTGATGAAGAGGCCAACATCAGCTGGGCGCGGGCGCTCGAGCGCGCGGGCTGTCATGTTGTCTACGGCATCGTTGGCCTTAAAACTCACTGCAAGACAGCGCTCGTTGTTCGTCAGGAAGGTTCAACGATTCGCCGTTATTGCCATATTGGCACTGGAAACTACAATCCGAAGACAGCTCGGATCTACGAAGATCTCGGGCTGTTAACCAGCGATCCTGAAATCGGCGCCGATCTCACCGATCTGTTTAATGTGCTCACCGGCTACTCACGGCAGACCAATTATCGCCGCCTCCTCGTTGCACCGCACGGCGTGCGCACTGGGCTGATCGAACGAATTAATCGAGAAGCAGATTTCGCGCGGGCCGGGAAACCCGCTCGCGTGGTCATAAAGACAAATCACATCGTCGACGAAGAATGCATTGATGCCTTATATCGCGCCTCGAGCGCCGGTGTCCAAGTTGATCTCATTGTGCGGACCAACTGTGCGGTACGCGCCGGTGTCCCGGGCCTATCTGAGCGGGTTCGAGTGCGATCAATTGTGGGTCGATTCTTGGAGCATTCGCGCATCTTCTATTTTGGCAATGATGGCTCGCCGGAGATATATATCGGAAGTGCTGACCTAATGCACCGCAATCTTGACCGTCGCGTTGAAGTATTGACTAGCGTGACCGACACAATCGCTCGGGGACGGATCAATGCGATGATTGATCGCATACTTGACAGCAATGTAATCGCGTGGGATCTGCAGCCTGACGGAACTTGGACATACACGCCAGACAACGCGACCGGTCCAATGCACGATTATCAAACAGAACTCATTTCCGGTATTGAGAAGGGTTCAAGTACCGCGCCGTGACGGTGTCCCACAATGGAACCCTTACCGCGGCAGGCGGCGTTCTCTGGCGTCAGGACGAGGGACTTGTCGAGGTTCTGCTGGTCCATCGACCCTCTTATGACGATTGGTCATTGCCCAAAGGCAAGCCGCAAGCAGGTGAAAATGCCATCCAAACCGCGGTTCGAGAGGTCATCGAGGAGACTGGTCTGGACTTTCGGGTCGGCCCGTTCCTCGGCGCCCTCGAATATACGGTGGGCAACCGGCCCAAGAGTGTCAGCTACTGGTCAATGAGGCTGGTCGGCACCGAGAGCGAACCTGCGGCGATGAATATGGATGAAATCAACGACTTCACGTGGTTGCCCGTGGATGCTGCCCGGCAGAAGGCCACCTATCCCTCCGATCTACAGATTCTTGATCGGTTCGAGCACATCGGCACCACCGCGATCTCAGTCCTGCTCGTTCGTCATGCTCGAGCGGGATCTCGCGATAGTTGGACGGGTGAAGACCGAGAACGACCGCTCGACACTAAAGGCGTACGGCAGGCACAGGCAATCGCCCGTACGTTGCCAGCTTTTGGAATCACGCGGATTCTCAGCGCCGATCCGTTGCGATGTAGACAAACGATGGCTGATCTGTCCGCCGCGGTAGGCATTCCCGTTCAAATCAATTCGGTCTTCGATGATGTCTCGTCGCAGGATAATCCGCAGCACACCCTCACGCGGATGCAGGACGCGCTCAGGGACCCTGACGAACTCACGGTCATCTGTAGTCAGGGCGGCACAATCGAAACGCTTAGCGCGCTTCTGGCACCGGCTGCCCCGCCGGGCGCACGAAAAGGCGCGGTATGGGCATTTGGTTGTACAGATGGACAAGTCGTCACGGCCGACTATTACCCCATCTTGTTAGCACCTCACTAGAAAGCGATGGCGCCCATAGATAGCCAGAACGGGCGCGGCATCAACGCCGTGCCCGTTCTAGTCGTTCGATGTGCTACTTCTTTTTTGCCGGAGCCTTGCGGGCAGCGGTTTTTTTCGCTGCTGAGTTGGCAGCAACGCTTTTCTTAGCTGGAGCCTGTGCTGCGGCATTCTTCGCCGTGCTCGCCTTGCGCGCAGGAGTTGCTTTAGCGGTCGTCTTCTTTGCGGCAACTGCTTTTTTAGCAGCTGGCTTCGCAGCTACGGCCTTTTTAGCGGGAGCGACCTTAGCAGCCGTCGTCTTGTTTGCAGCCGTAGTTTTCTTCGCAGCAGCCGTCTTTTTAGCAGCTGGTGCTGCCTTCGTAGCGGGTTTGGCGGGCGTCGCAGCTTTGGCCGGCTTCGGAGCCGCGCCGAGCTTGAGGCTACCGCCCACTACCGCTTTGAACTGAGTTCCAGGCCGGAACGCTGGCACCGAAGTCTTCTTCAACTTGATGCTCGCGCCGGTTGCTGGGTTTCGGGCGACTCGAGCAGCGCGTGGACGCTTCTCGAAAACGCCGAATCCGGCAATCGAAACCTTCTCGCCCTTTACTACCGAGCGCTGGATCAGATCGACGAGACTGTCGATCGCAGCACCCGCGGCCTTCTTGTCACCCTCGAGACGAGCGGCTAACGCGTCCACCAATTCAGACTTATTCACAGTGTCCCTCCCAGGACTGACGGGTTACGTCGATCTTGCCGACCCCTTTGGGGGCAGTTCGGCGCCTTAGATCGTATCTAACGAAACGACTTAGTCGTAACGGTAGGTAAAAAAGGCCCGCGGTTCAATTACCTTAGGC
>JBDTCL010000351.1:0-4026 GCA_039923595.1 Antricoccus sp.
AACTGAAGCGGAATGGTGACCTGGCTGGCCTCCTCGCGCTGGGCGCGGGGAACGTAACCTCCGGCGAAGAAACCGGCGGCCGAGATGCGCGGTTCAACCACGGCCAGCCGAATACCGATGGCGGTCATCCCGGAGTATCCGACCGGCCCGCCGATGTCGGGTAGCGAAAGGAGTGCATCGAGGGCAAGCTGCCATTCTGGGACTGCTTGTTCGACCAGCGGGGAGATGAAGGACTCAAAAATCTCCTCGACTGGGTCGCCGGCCGCCATCGCGTAGCGCAGATCGGCGCGAGCCTTCTCGTCGATGGCCGAACGTGGGCGGTCGCCATGCCCGGGGTGGTCGATGGCGGCCACTGCATAGCCATACTCTGCTGCGCCGTGCCGAGCCCGGGCAACTAGCCGTGATTCCCGCTTGTGTAGGCCGCCGTTGTGGCCGCTGAGGATCAGCGGGACCGGTGCGGATCGCGGTGTCCACAGGATGCCGGGGATGTCGCCGAGGTCGAATTCGCGTTCGATGACGCCGTCATCGAGACGCTGTTCAGAAGTGAATTGCATCGTCGTACCTTTCGGGAGTGCTCGTGAATGGGGCGCTCCCGGACGACCTATGGCCGGACCGTGATCCCGTAAGGAAGCACCCATGTCAATACAGCGTTCACGGGTACCACCTCCTCGTTCTCTCGCACGGCCTTCGTCAAGATAACACTGCCCCGCTTAGTCCGCCAACATGTTTTACCGAGACCCGATCCCGGCTGCCGGGTAGCCGGTCGCCTGATTAGGGATCACATTCTCCGAGCCTGCCACGAAGCCCACCGTCGACCATGCGGCGGGCAGCGGCTCACTCATCCGCGCCAGACGTCTGCGGCGCGCCCTTGTAGATAGCGCCGTTCGGCGAGGTTGAGAGTCGTGCGGGCGGCGAGCGTGTATTGCGCGCGGGCCTGGTCGGGTTGGCCGTCGAGTTCGAGCAAATGGGCGCGGACAGCGGCGATCCGATAGTGACCGCCTAGCCGTGGCTCCGCGAGCTGAAGTGCCTGCAGGCCTACGTCCGGGCCGCGTGCCATGGCCAATGCCACGATGCGGTTGAGGGTCACCATCGGGCCGGGCATCAGCGTCAGCAGGATGTCGTAAAGACCGAGGATCTGCGGCCAGTCGGTCTCGGCGGCGGTGGGCGCCTCGTCGTGGATGGCGGCGATGGCAGCCTGAATCTGATATGGCCCGATGGTTGCGTTGGGTAACGTAGCGCTGAGCAGTGCGGTGCCTTCGGCGATCGCCGCCTGGTCCCATTGGCTGCGATCTTGTTCAGCTAACCGGATGAGAGCGCCCGTGGCATTGGTGCGCGCCGGCCGTCGCGCGTCGGTGAGCAGCATCAGCGCGAGCAGGCCCGCAATCTCGCCCATATCGGGCAGCTCGGCCCGCAACATGCGGGTGAGGCGGATCGCCTCGGTGCTGAGCTCGACCCGATGCAAGTGGGCACCGGAACTTGCGGTGTACCCCTCGTTGAACACCAGATAGAGCACGTGCAGGACAGCGGCCAATCTCGCCGGGCGCTCGGCGTTGTCCGGCATGACGAACCTCGCACCGCTCGTACGGATGCGAGTCTTGGCTCTGGTGATGCGTTGAGCGACGGTCGACTCCGGTACTAACAGGGCGCGGGCAATCTCAGCTGTCGTCAGTCCGCCGACCGCCCGCAAGGTGAGCGCCACCTGGGAGACCGGAGTGAGTGCCGGATGGCAGCACAGGAATAACAGCGTCAGCGAATCGTCTTGAGCGCTCAGGGTGGGCGTCTCCGCTGCGATGATCGCGTCGGTTGACCGGTCCTCTCGATGTCGGCGAGCGGTATCGCTGCGCCAGATTTCGATCCACCGACGTGTTGCGGCAGTGACAAGCCACCCGTGCGGATTTTCCGGGATGCCGTCGACCGACCACTGGGTGGAGGCGGCAAGCAGAGCCTCCTGCACCGCGTCCTCGCACAGCTCAAACCGCTGATGGCGGCGGGCCATCGTGGCCAGAACCGTCGGCGTCAACTCGCGCAGCAACTGCTCGATCCGCCGGTCGGAGCGGGCTTCGGTCACTCGTCCAGCATGCTGCGGTCGAATACGGGCCGTACCTGCACGTGGTTGTACGCGGCGTCCGGGACTCGCGCCGCGATTGCGACCGCTTCGTCGATGTCGTCGCACTCCACCAAGTAAAACCCGGCCAAGTGCTCCTTCACCTCTGCGAACGGGCCATCGGTGGCCATCACCACGCCATTGTGGACGGTGACTTGCTTTGCCGTCTCGACCGGCGCCAACCCCGCAGAAGTCACGAGGTGCCCTGAGTCCAGCAGCGCATCGGTCAGCGCGAAGTGATCGCGGCCGAATTGTTCCTTCTGCTGCTCGGTCAAGGTCTCCCAATGCGCGAGCGAAGTCGGGTTGCTTTGCACCATAATCAGATATTTCACGGTTTTGTCCTCCAGACAATCGACAATATCGTTGCACTGTGATGTCGAAACTGGCGCCGCGGCCTCGACATCACAGTGAGGACGTCCAAACGGGCGCCCAACGAAAGGAGACGACATGACAGTCCTTACAGACGAGGCAACTATCCGTCAACTCGTGGCGGGTCGCACGGCCGCGATGCGCACCGGCGACGCCGAGGCCATCTGCGGCACGTACACCCCAGACGCGGTGATCTTTAGCCTTGCACCACCATTGGTGCAACCAGCCAACGGCGCCCGCGACGTCAACCAGATGCAGACGTGGTTCCACGAGAAGGGCGGAAGCGTCTGGTCGCAAGTGCGTGATCTGCAGGTCACCGTCGACGGCGATCTCGCGCTTTGTACCAGCCTGGAAAGTATGGGCGCATCACCAGACTCACCACACCCCTTCACCCTCTGGTTCCGCTCAACGCTCGGCTTGCGACGCCTCGATGGCGAATGGCGAATCATTCACGAGCACGCATCCACGCCGTTTCACATGGACGGCTCATTCCGGGCCGCCACCGACCTGCAGCCCTGAAGCCGCACCACGTCGGCGCTCTCTCTTGATCATGATTTTATGCTGGGCTGGCCATGGACGAGGAAGGCTCGCAATTGAGCCAGAAGCAAGTGGCGACGTCACTCGCCCAACCGACACAAGGAGAATCAGATGGACATGAAACTCGAGCTGGTGCCGATCCCGGTCACCGACATCGACCGCGCCAAAACGTTCTACATCGAGCAGCTTGGCTTCACCGAGGACGTCGACGTGCGGCCAGCGGAGGGAGTGCGGGTGGTGCAGCTGACACCGCCGGGATCGGCCTGCTCCATCGGAATGGGTACCGGATTGGCGGCGTATGACGGCAGGACACCGGGCGAGGTCAAAGCACTGCACCTGGTGGTGACCGACATTGAGCAGGCCCGTGCGGAGCTCATCGACCGCGGTGTTGACGTCAGTCCGGTGCAAGACGTCGGCGGTGGGGTGAAGTACGCCGGTTTCAGCGATCCCGACGGCAACACCATGACGCTTCAGGAAATGCCCTGGCGCACTGGCGAGCAGTACTAGATCTCGTTCCTCCATGCACCTTCGCACCAGTGCGATTCGCTCCAAACACAGACTCGACTAGGCCGTAAGTAAATTATTGTGACGGACGCAAGTTAGTTCGGGACGATTGCTCGGGATGCTTGCTCGGTCAGTCCAGGTGCGGTGAGCGAGGCTGGTGAGGTGCGTCCATGCGCTATAGGCGGCCGTGATGGCTCGACAGCATCTCAGGGGACGCTCACGATACCCGATTCGGCAACACAGGAATCGCGCCTCGATTGAGCGAAATCCTTAGCGGCGTAATACACCGGACACACGACCGGCTCGCTGAAGCGATCCACCTCGCGCCTGCGCGTTGGCGCAGACGGGTCCAGTGCCGGGTTCCGCCATGAACGCTGACGGGTCAAGGCTTCGTTTGTTGCGCGGCTGAGCATCAGCCAGCGCGGCTGAAATGAACTGTCTCCGCGCCCGGCCATCACCAACGGCGCGCCCCATTTGCAAGCGCCTCCATCGGCTCGCGGAGCACTGCACCC
>JBDTCL010000352.1:0-4525 GCA_039923595.1 Antricoccus sp.
CAGCCTGTCCGCCGTCGCGAGCTTACGCACGACCTGCTCCGGACTGTGATTTTTCCTCGTCACCATGATCATCGAGCCTTCCTTGCCCATTCAGGGCAATCAGACTCTCATCCCACCCGGATCAACGAAGCGGGGTCAGGCCATGAGCTTTGGTCTATCCCGAGTTGGATCTCCTAGTGACGGGGTTTCTTCCCAAAATGGAGTGCCGTTAACGCCCTGCCCCGCAACTTTTGCTTCCAGTGATTCGTGAGGCTTTCGGCGGCTTCCCGGACAGCAGTGCGGTAGTGGCGAACTGTCCGATGCTTTGCAGCGCCGGCCCGTACAACTAGATGCATCAAAGCGGCGAGAAGGTCGGCATCTCTGAATCCTTTGCACCTTCCACATCGTCGATTAGCGAATTCGCGCGGTCTTTAACTGCTGCGCTCGTGAGACGGATGTCCCGTTCGCAGAGAGATGCTTTTGGGTTCGACTCCATAGGCCAGTTGCGCTGGGACACCGCATCGAGTGGTTGGATCGTGGTGTGCCCGATCCGGTGAACAGTACTTCTGATGGCCCGCACGATAATCAGACGGCGTCGGTGATTACGCATCTCGGCGAGGCACGCAATACAGGTCTCGCGGGGCGGCTGAACGCCGCGACAACCCTAGCCACAACCATCATCGCCATTGATAGGACTAGACAGGTCGACGTCGCTGCCCTCGCACTACTCATGACGGTATATACCGGTATCACGGGAGTTGACGACGATGCCTAAAATCCGTAGTGCAACTGTCGGTTGCGATGCGTGCTTTTGGTCTCCAGCAGCGCCGAGGGGCACAGGGCAAGGGCAGGCATGATGAGCGCGGTACACCAGTTTCGAGGCAATAACGAACGTCGCGCAGGTATCGGGCGCGCAGCCTCGCGGTCTCACCCGATATCGGTAGCCCAGCGTATTGAGCCGCTGGTGCGCGAGGTATTCAGCAGCGAGTTGCCGATCGCCATCCGTTGCTGGGACGGCAGCGAGTTCGGGGCCGCAGACGCCCCGATGCGGGTCATCTTCCATCGCCGACGGGCGTTGCGACGACTGGTGTGGGCGCCCAATGAACTCGGTCTGGCCCGTGGCTACGTCAGCGGCGACCTCGACTTTGATGGCGACCTGTTCGAGGGGCTGCGCGCGATCGAGCACCTCCTCGGTGACGTCGCCGAGCCCTCCGCCGAGGTAGCTAGCTCGTTGAGACGTTCGGCGGTGCGAACCGCGCTACGGGTGGGCGCACTCGGGCCACCGCCGCCGCGGCCGGCCGAGGAAGCGGTCCTGCACGGGCTCCGTCACAGCCGTCGCCGCGACACCCAAGCTATCGCCCATCACTACGACATCGGTAATGAGTTCTACCGGCACGTACTAGGCGAAGCTATGACCTACTCCTGCGCGTACTGGAAACAGGAACCCAGCCCGAGCTTCGGCCTGGTCGAAGCGCAGCGGGCCAAGTTCGATCTCATCGCCGCAAAACTCGGTCTGAGGAAAGGCATGAGGGTCCTCGATGTCGGCTGCGGCTGGGGCAGCTTCGCCCTGCATGTGGCCGCACGATACGGCGTGTCGGTTGTCGGGGTCACGCTGTCCCAAGAACAGGCCGACTATGCCCGCCATGCCGCAACCGCAGCCGGGTTAAGCGACCGGGTCGATATCCGCATCCAGGATTACCGTGACATCACCGACGGTCCCTTCGACGCGATCGCCAGCATCGGAATGGCCGAACACGTCGGCGAATCGATGCTGACAACCTACAGCGCCGCGTTGTTCGCGCTGCTGCGTCCGCAAGGTCGTCTGCTCAACCACGCGATCTCCCACCGCCCGAGCGGTGATCGCGCCACCGCCACGTCGACGTTCATTGACCGCTATGTATTTCCCGACGGCGAACTGGTCCCTGTCGCGCAGATGATCGGTGTGTTAGAGGACAGCGGGTTCGAGGTGCGAGACGTGGAATCGCTGCGTGAGCACTATGCACTCACGCTGCGGGCGTGGCTGCGCAATCTCGAACAGAACTGGACCGAGGCCGTCACCGCGTCCTCTGCGGCGCGGGCCCGGATTTGGCGGTTGTATATGACCGGCTCAACACTGGCCTTCGAGAGTAATCGCATGGGAGTTAACCAGGTCCTGGCCGTCAAGGCGGACAACCAAGGTCACAGCGGCCTGCCGCGGACCCGCACAGCGCTGCCCTCGCCTGAGACGAACTAATATCTCGGAACCGTCGGTTTCTCGCACCCCTCAGCCGCAGCCGCTGTCTGAGGGTCGAAGCCGGTGCCGTCGACGTGGTAGCTCCCGGTGCTTCTAAGAAGTGACTTTGGTGGACAGCCAACGTGATGCTTTCGGCGCAATCCGCGCGAATTTCGGGCGCGCGGTGAGAGCGTCGCTTATCGCAGGTCGACCGCAACGCTGAGGCTTTTCTACGGAGGCGTTCGCTAGGTCGTATGTGTCGGAATTAGTGGGATTTTGTGCAGTCTGGCCATGGCCCAAACCCCAGCTACTGGTCCTGGAATGAGCACAGTGGAGGCCCACTGCCATCGCAACGCATTGGCGGCGAGCGGCACGATCCAGATCGTAAAGGCACTGATCGCGAACGCGAGGGCGAGCTGAAGGGTGAGCACGGTCCCGACTGAAGTTCGATTTGCACGTTCGACAATGAGGGCGGAGAACTGCGCAGAATCTTCAATAACCGACACTCCCCACAGAAGGCCGAACGTAATGACGAGCCAGGGCGGGCCGAAGGCGACGAGGCAAGCGGCAAGCGCGCACGAGCCGGACACGACCATCATCATGATCGTTGTCTGCTCCTTGCCCCTGCGGTCACCCAGGCGCCTCCGACAATGCAGCCTATGAGACCGATTGCGATGCAACAGAATGTGACTAGCGAGTTGTTCAGACCGGAGAACGATTCACGGTGCGAGATAAGGAAGCCGATATAACTCAAAAACCAGGCCCACATCGCTTACAACTTCCACATGTGGCCGATATCGCCAATAGTCGTGAGCCGGTCTGGCGTGGTTTTTCCAGCAGGTAATCCTCGCGGAAGTGATCGAGCGCCATCAGTGCGCTGTAACGGTGCCGGTTCGGATGCACCAACTCGGCACAAACTCGCCGACAATCCCACCGTTAGTCTTGCGATTTAGAAGTCGTCGTGTGAGCAGATACTGCTCGCCGCCGTGCCGGGCCTCCCTCAGACTGACGTGGCCAGTGATCTGTTCGTAGGCAAGAATGCCGCGTACGGCATTCAGTGTCGAATGAAACGATGAGCGCGTGGAGTTACCTTCCTCGGCTTCGCAGTTCCAACCCCCGTCGTCGAGGCGATGGCCGGGAAACCATGCTCCCAGCGACGCGACATCGACTCCGAGCCATGCGCCGCTGGCTAGGGTGTACGCGTTGATACAGACGTCCACCTCGCCGCCCCAATACGGCAACTCGTCGTATTCCCAGCGACTGTGAACGTCAAGCTTGTCCGCAGTCCCCGCGAGCACTGCAGCATCAAGGCCCCACTCGCGCAGGTCTTTCAGCGCCCAGGTAGTCGCCGTCCAGGCGGACCAGGATCATCAGCTTCGGAACCTCGGAAAAACCCCGCCGGGAAGAACGCACTCCCTGCACACTGACCATCCCGATCCTGCTTCGAAAGCAGCTCAGCGCCGTACCCCTCGGTCGCGACCCACGCGCGTGTCGCCTCCCAAACCTCGGGGTGGGCATCGCACAGATCGCGCTCGACCTGCCAGCGTAAGGCCGGGTCAGAATCGCACAACCAGTCCAGTACCCGAGATTGAAGTCCCATTACAGAACACTACTGATCGTTCAGCCCTGGAACAACGGAAAGCTGGCGAACTGAAGCCGGCGAATCGGTGTCCGGATGATGCAAGCGCGCGTTGACGACACACTCGGCACAGCGGCAGACGAGAACGGATCGGTCGCTGACGTTTCGCGTGATCGTGATCGTCGCGCCAAATTGGGCTCGAACTCGCCAGGGTGATGTGTCCACTCTGGCCAGTCCTGCCGCCTTGAGCATTACGACGATTTGCTCAGGCCTGTTCTAATCCGACCACTTGGCCGATCCGACGCAGAGGGTGCTGTCGCCGCCACCGGATCCCGGCCATGTGGACGCGACTGCCGACCGAATCTCACTGTCAAGTCGACCTGTTGCCCAACCTTGCGGTGCTACCGCTACACCCAAAACCACGGTATTGCCCGATCCCAGT
Source organism: Antricoccus sp. (assembly GCA_039923595.1). Classification (GTDB taxonomy): domain Bacteria; phylum Actinomycetota; class Actinomycetes; order Mycobacteriales; family Antricoccaceae; genus Antricoccus. Next base: position 4,213 of record JBDTCL010000352.1, read on the forward strand.
TGAAGTGATACCACTAATGCCAAGATCAGGCCCAGTCCTCCCGAGGGACCAGCATGAGCCCGACCGGACCAAGGTAAAGCTTGAATCCAAGGAGCTAACTGTGAAAAGTCAGTTGCCAGCCGCAGTCCTGGCCTTCGCCCTGACCGCCACACTTACTGCCTGTGGCACGGGTGGCGACAGCACCAGCAATTCCACGACCGCGACGAATGCCGATACCGCCACTGGATCGGGTACCTCGAGCGCAGCGTCCACCGCCACGGCGAAATCAGGGTCAACGAAGTCCATTGACATCTGCGCCGCGGTTCCCCCGGCG
>JBDTCL010000353.1:0-4935 GCA_039923595.1 Antricoccus sp.
CTGAACGAAAAGGTACGATTTTTGCTGCGGGTTTGACCTACCGGTCATTTCTAGCGATCTTTCCGTTGTTGCTGCTTGGTGTGGCAATTCTGGGGTTCGCACTGCGTGGCAATGACCCACTGCTCAATTCGTTGACGAAGTCAGTGTCCTCTGCGGTGCCCGGTGGCGCCGGCGACTTGATTACCAAGGTGTTATCGGCCGCCCGGGATCAGGCAAGCGGAATCGGTATTATTTCGCTCGTGCTTGTCGCCTATACCGGCTTGTCATGGATGACAATCTTCCGGACGGCGACGCAGGAAATGTGGGCTGAGCCGAAAGAGAAACCAAGCTTTATGAAGGCCGAAGCGCGCGATTTGGCTACGCTATTTGGCCTCGGGTTGACGATTATCGTGTCGGTGGCTTTGTCTTCGGTGGCAAGTTCGGTGACAACGCAGCTGGTGAAGCTCATCGGGTTGGATCAGTTGCCAGGTGCCTTCATTTTGGCCAAAGTGATCGCGATTTCAGCGGCGCTCATCGCCGATACCATTCTATTTTACTTCATCATCTCCGTCGTTCCTGGTCAATCAATCGGCTTCAAAGCGGCATTGCCGGGCGCGTTGCTCGGCGCTTTCGGTATCGAGGTTCTTAAGATTGTCGCCACGTTTTACTTGCCAAAGGTGGCAGCAAGTCCGGCAGCGGGCATATTTGGCTCGATTCTCGTTCTGCTGGTGTGGATTAACTTGATGTGTGAGCTGGTTCTATTCGTGATCGCCTGGACCGCGACATCGCCCAAGGTGACGCAATTAACTGCAGGCCGGCGGGCAGGTCCGGACGCTGAAGCAGCGCGCCTAGCCGAGGTGGCCGAACGGGCAGCGACGATCGAAGCGGCCCAAGTGCACACAAGGAACCGATATTCGCCGCGGTTTGTACTCGGTGTGCTAGTGACGATCGGCGCGGTCGCCGGATCATTGATTCCCGGTTTCCTCAGGCGCTGGTGGAACGACCAGATTTAGCGCGCACCACGCGCACCACCGGGCGCTTTCGCTCGGTTTCGTCGACGGCGCGGCGCCGCCACCCGAATCGCTGAAGCTATCAACAGCAGCAGAACCGGGATGATCGGCCACAACGCGAAGCGGTGGGATGGCGAAAGGTCGTCCGCGCGTACCGAGGTACCTTTAGCAACTGGTGACGGGGCCGCGACGGCACTTGGTGACGGGGCCGCCACGACGCTCGACGACGGGGTTGGGGGTACTTCGTCTGGCTGGACCAGTCGGCCAACCCCGACGGTGTTGCTCGGAGTGGAAAACGCCCAGTCCAGCAAGGCTGCCGCCTGGTTCCAGACCAGTTCAGGCTCTTGTTCCGCTTGCATCAGGCTCACCACGATGGTCCGGCCATTTCGGCTCGCAGCCGCAACATAGGTATGCCTGGCTGCATCAGTGAAGCCGTTCTTAGCCGCTAGCGCTCCGACGTAACCCTGGGTGAGCAGATCATCTTGGCTGGCGATCTCGAATGCGCCGTACTTCGGCGGCACCGCCGGGATGGTTGCTTTGAGGGTCAAGGCTGTTTGCAACATCGCCGGATCGGAGATGAGTTGACGCATAAAGAGACACAGATCGTACGGTGACGAGCTTTGACCGGCAACATCCAAACCGGACACAGTGCCGGCTATTGTGTCGTATGCCTGTAACTGCTTTGCCTTTTCATTCATCAGTTTCAGGGCGCTCGGAACACCTCCGGCAGCTTTGGCAAGCATTTGTGCAGCATCGTTGCCCGACATCATCATCATCGATTGCCAGACTAATGAGACGGGGTATTGACCGCCGTCGACGTAACCGATCCGGGTGCCTTCAACGTTGACATCGGCCGAAGTGGCGGTCAGTACCCCATTTGGATCGATGACGTGGAAGAGCGAGATCATCGTGAGCGTCTTCAGGGTGCTGGCGGGGTAATAGCGACCGTGCGGGTCTTGCGCCGCGAGGACCTGGGCGCTAGCTAAATCAGCTACGAGCCAGCCTTTGGCGTCGATCCCAGTCGGTAACGCAGCGGTGCCAGCAGATTTGAGCAGTCCACGAGTCTGCAGCGCGGACCCTCCTATCGTGCTGCCGCCAGGACCGTAACCTTCAGGTGGCCCCTGCGGGTAAGGCACCGTCGGGGAGGGCGCGACAACATCGATCGACGGTGCCGCGGGCGTGCTAGACGGAAGTGCACTGGCCGGTACTGCCACCGTGACGGCACAGGCGCCGACCACGACCGCGATCACAACGGATCGGACTGCGCGGCGGCACCGAGGAGAAGTTGACACCCTGTGACTGTAGTCAGCGAGGTCGTTAGGATGCCGTAGGTGGATTTCCTGCGGCGCTATCTACAAGCGTTTCAACCGTGCCAGGAAGGGCGATCTGGTCGGCATTAACCGGCGCCAGCTTGGTAGTGCGCCGTTGTCTGGTCGACAGATAATTAGCAAACTTTGACAGTGAATAATTGATTGCTACGTAGACGGTCATCAGCACAATTGCCATGGGAATGTAGTTACGCAACTGCGGGTTGGCCGCGATCAATTGTCCGGTGCGCACGAACTCCTCGTAGGCAATGATGAAACCGAGTGAGGTGTCCTTTAGCGCCACGACTGCTTGGCTGACGATTGCCGGGAGCATGGTGCGGATCGCTTGCGGTGCCAGAATCAGTCTTAACGTTTGGCCGGACCGCATGCCGATCGACATGGCCGCTTCGCGTTGGCCCTTTGGCACCGAATTGATTCCGGCGCGGAAGATTTCAGCTAGCACCGAGCCGTTGTAGAGGGTCAAACCCACCACCAGGCTGGCAAGGGCACCGAGGTTCTTACTCAATCCCGCCGAGTCGAAAACGTTGGTGAGCCCGATCGTGTCAAAGAATTTTTGCATGTCCTGGCTGTATGCAAGAAACACAAACAGGATGAGCAGCACGAGCGGTATTGCGCGAAAGAGCTCCACGACGATGGTGCTTATCCAGCGCAGGGGCGCCAGAGCTGACACGCGCATGGCGCCAAATACCGCGCCGAAGATAAGAGACAGGATAATTGACAGTATTGCGGCGATGATCGTGTTGATCAGGCCATTGACCAACGTGCGTACGACGTTGGGATTGAGGAAAACATCCCACATCTTTGCTTCGAACTGCCCCGCGCTGTTCAATTTGTACACCACGAGCACGACGATCACTGCGACAACGACGGCCCCGACGATGGTGAACATGCGCTGTCGCGCACGAGCCTTGGGCCCTGGCGCGTCAAAAAGTACGTTGCTCATCGGGCGACCGCCAGTCTGCGTTCAAACATTCGAGCGACCCCGGAGATCGCGAAAACAATGATGATGTATCCAAGAGCAGCGCCGACAAAGACCCAGATGAGCGCGTTGGGGTTGTCCCGGATGAGCGAGTCCATTTGGTATGCCGCCTCGGTGACCCCGAACGCTTCGACGATCGCGGTGTTTTTCACGAGTGCGATAAATACGTTCGCAAGCGGGGGGATGACCGCCCGGAAGGCTTGCGGCAGAATGATTAATTGCAGGTTTTGAGTGAAGGTGAGACCGATTGCGCGTGCTGCTTCGGCCTGGCCGGGGTGTACGGAGTTGATACCTGAGCGCAGCGCTTCGCAGATGAACGCAGCTGCATAGCAACCGATTGCGGCGACGCACAAAGCAAAGACGTGGTCGCCGGTGATACCAAGTTGTGGGATCCCGAAAACGAAGAGTACGAGCAGCAGCACGAGCGGGGTATTACGCACGACATTGACATAGGAGGTGCCCATGCCTCGCAGCGTCGGGATCGGAGATACCCGGCACGCCGCCAAGATGGTGCCGAGAACCAAGGCGATGAGAGCGGCGAGCGCACTAAGCCCTAAAGTTTTGCCGAAACCCTCGAGGAGCGAAGGCAAATTATCGAGCAGTACTCTCACGTACGTGGTCCTTTCGACCGGGTGATCAGCGGTGGTGGCTGATCGAGTGATCAACCACCACCACCGTCATAACTGCTATGCGCAGATGTCAACCTCTGGAGCCTTCGGCGCATCGACGCCAGCCTTGCCGAGGGTGTTCTTGAATGCCTCTTCCCATGCGCCGTCCTTGAATGAGCCGGTGATGGTGTCAGTCAGGAATTTGCAGAATGCGGCATCGTCCTTGGTATAGCCAATGCCGTAACGCTCCGTGCTAAATGCGTCGCCCACAACCTTCAACTTGTCCGGATCTTGCGCCGCGTAGCCGAGCAGAATCGGGCCGTCGGTGGTCACCGCGTCAACAGTCTGGTTGAGCAATGCCTGGACACATTCGGAGTATGTTCCAAATGGCTTCGGAGTCGCACCGTATTTCTCGGTCACAGTTTTGATCGACGTTGAACCGGTCACCGAACAGACGCCTTTGCCGCCGAGGTTTTCAGGGCCCTTGATCGAGCTGTCGTCCTTGCGGACCAGCAGTTGCTGGCCGGTCACGTAGTACGGGCCAGCCATTCCAACGATTTGCTTGCGCTCGTCGGTAATGGAGTACGAGGCGATGACGATGTCAACTGTGCCATTTTGGATGAATGCTTCGCGGTTCTTAAACGGTTTCGACATACTCGATCTTGTCGGCGGGGATGCCAAGTTTCGCCGCGACGATCTTGCCCATCTCGATATCGAAGCCTTCAGGTGCGCCCTTGGCGGGATCTTTGTAGCCCAAGCCCGGCTGATCAAACTTCACGCCGATCTTGATTGATTGCGCCTTATTAAGCGCTTCCATCTTGGTGCCGGAGTCAAAGGACGCCTTGGCCACTGATGGTGCACTGGTTGCCGAATCGCTGGTGCTCTTACCGCAGCCAGTCAACGCCACGCTCAGGGCGGCGACCGCGGCTACGGCCATCATTCTCAAACGCATGCTTGTGCCTTTCGGATTCTGTGCGGTGAATGTGTCTGTGGATATATTGCTGAATTAGTGATCGAGGATTTTGCTGAGT
>JBDTCL010000354.1:0-4421 GCA_039923595.1 Antricoccus sp.
CTGGAGAACATCGCCACCGAATGCTCACTGAACGTCGACGGCGGTCCCGGGATGGGCGGTATGGATGGATCGTTCGGCGCCGACCCCGAGATGGGGGCCGATCCCCGTGTGGGCACACCCAACGGCCCCGGACGACCCGAAGGCGTGCGGATCAACCTGCTTAACTGGAACGGCAAAGGCACCCCCGGTGGGCTCTTCCCGATATCGGACGAGCTGCCGCGAGCATCGACCGAAACGGGTCACCAACCATGACGCCGCGCGGTCCCGTTCTCAGATATTCCCCCGACGAGCTGACCCGCGCATGGCAATCGGCCTCGATCTTGATGGATTATCCCAGCGACAGCCTTTTCACCCAGATTGATCTATTGAGCGAGGTCGCGGCCTCGTTGCCGACAGAGCTCGGCAGCGGCCTGCAGTCAACGATCGACCATCTTCGTCACCAGTCGCTGTGGGAATCCCAAAGCGACTACGTCGACACGTTCGACACTCGGCGGCGCGGCTGTCTATTCCTGACCTATTTCTCCAACGGCGAGACGAGGAAGCGGGGGCTGGCTCTGCTGCGGATCAAACAGGTGTACACCAAAGCCGGGCTCGTCCTCACTGACGATCAACTCCCCGATCACCTGTGCGTGGTGCTCGAATTCGCGGCCACCACCGATCAGCAGGCAGGCCTCAAAATGATCCTGGACAACCGTGCAGGTCTTGAGCTGCTTCGCCTGCATTTGGTGGAAATCGACTCACCATGGCGCGGCGCCCTTGAATCAGTCTGTGCGACCTTGCCGGCGTTGAAGGGCAAGGATCACGAAGCCATCGAACGGTTGATCGCTGAAGGACCCGAGGACGAGCAGGTCGGACTCAACCCCTATGGAATGCCAGATCTGGCACCGATGCCCGGAGGCACAGGATGACAAGCACGCTGAATATTTTCTTGTGGCTCATCTTCCCGTACATCTGTCTGACCATTTTCGTTTTGGGCCACGTCGGACGATACCGCTATGACAAATTCGGCTGGACGTCTCGATCGAGCCAGATGTATGAAGACAAGATTCTGCGTTGGGCCAACCCGATGTTCCACTTCGGTATCTTGGCCGTGTTCTTGGGTCACGTGATGGGTCTGGGCATCCCCAAAAGCTGGACCGATGCGGTCGGCGTTTCTGAAGGCCTCTATCACTTCCTGGCGATCTCCGTCGGGGCGGTGGCCGGCGTTTTCACGATCGTCGGGTTTATCGGTCTGCTCTATCGGCGCCGGTTCACCAAGGCGGTGCTGGGGGCCACCACCAAGATGGACAAGCTGATGTATCTCATGCTTGCCCTCGTGATCCTCACCGGCCTAATCAACACCGGCTCAGGAGTGATCGGGCATTACGACTATCGCGAAGGGGTATCGATCTGGTTCCGCAGTATCTTCTACTTCAACCCTCAGCCCAACCTGATGGCAGCTGCCCCACTGAGCTTCAAGCTCCACGGCCTCCTCGCGATCGCGCTGTTCGCCGTTTGGCCCTTCACCCGTCTGGTGCATGTGTTCACGGCACCATTGGGCTACATCTTCCGCCCCTACGTCCTTTACCGCAGCCGTGACGACCACGAGGGATCACGATCACGTCGACGCGGCTGGGACAAGGTCGACACCATCCCGCGGCGCCGGTAGCAAGGCTGCAGACCCTGCTTAAACTCGACGCTGACCGGAACTGTACGGTTTTGTTCGCGTGATCGATAGATATTCCCGGCAGCGCAGCGCTGGTGTTGGGCGCACTCTTCGGGTTTCTATTAAGTGCCGCGGATCGGCGCACCGCACGACACTGCAGATGAGCCCGATCTTCTTGTTCCTGTTCGTTGCGGGCGTAGTCGGCCTGTTCTCGGGACAGCGTGACCCCGACGACCGACACGCCGTACCGTGCGGCCGCGTGCAGGGCGAAGCTGCCCCAGCCGCAGCAGACATCGAGAACCCTCATGCCTTTCCTCAGAGCGAGTTTTGCGGCGATGAGATCGAACTTGGCCCGCTGCGGCCCACGAGCAAAGCGATCGTGAGCCTGTGCCAGCAGGAACGAGGTATGGGCCGGTGAGGCGCTCAATCGCATAACGGCGTGGCGGATGCTCCCGACTCAGAACCCGGAGAATCGACTAGTGTGATGCACGGTCGTAGGACGCGAGCCGCGCGGACGGCTTGGAGACGGAGATCTCGTGCAAATCGGTGTGCCCAAGGAGTCGAAGACGGGAGAAACCCTCGTCGCCGCCACTCCCAAGACTGTTGCTGCCCTGATTAAATTGGGTCACTCGGTCGCTATTGAACGTGGTGCCGGTGAGCTCGCGGCTTTTCCTGATGCCCTTTATGTCGAAGCTGGGGCAGAGCTTGTTGACTCAGCATGGGATTGCGATGTCGTGATCAAAGTCAATGCACCGACTGATGCAGAAATCGGGCGGTTACGGCGCGGCGCATGGCTAGCCGCCATGATGGCGCCAGCACGATCCCCGGAGTTGGTGAATGCGCTGACCGTCGCTGGCGTTACCGCACTTGCGATGGATGCGGTGCCGCGTATCTCGCGGGCGCAAGCACTCGACGTGTTGAGCTCGATGGCCAATCTTGGCGGTTATCGGGCAGTGATCGAAGCCGCCCATGAGTACGGTGGACTTTTCACCGGCCAAGTCACTGCCGCGGGCAAAGTGCCGCCAGCGACGGTCTTTGTGGTCGGTGCCGGTGTCGCGGGGCTTGCCGCGATCGGTGCTGCGAACAGTCTCGGTGCGATTGTGCGAGCCTTCGATGTGCGTCCTGAGGTTGCCGAGCAGGTTGAATCAATGGGCGGGCAATTCGTGCATCTCGACGTGCAGCAGGCAGAGCAGCGTTCGGACGGGTACGCCGCAGAAATGAGCGGTGACTTTGAGGCCGCAGCACGGGCGATGTACGAACAAGAAGCCAGTAATGCCGACATCGTGATCACTACGGCGCTCATTCCGGGCCGACCAGCGCCCGAGTTGATCACCGCTCAGACTGTTTCTGAGATGAAGCCTGGCAGTGTCATGGTCGATCTCGCGGCCTCCAATGGCGGCAATATCGCCGGCACCCAGGCCAACCGCAAGGTGGTTACCGACAACGGTGTGACGATCATCGGCTATACCGATCTGCCCAGCCGACTACCAACTCAGGCATCGCAGCTATATGGCACCAATATGGTCAATCTGTTGAAGCTGGTCACGCCGCAAAAAGATGGCGTGCTTGTGTTGGACCTCGACGACGTGGTGCTGCGCGGCATGACAGTCACCCATGACGGTGCAGTGCTGTGGCCGCCGCCACCGGTGACGGTTACCGCGGCGCCGACCGCGCCCCCATTGGCGCCGGTCGAGAAGAGGCCGCCACCTGACCCTCGACGACGGTGGTACACGCTCGGCTTGCTCGCCGTGATCTTTGCCATCGGCATTACTTTTGCTCCTGCAGCCTTCCTCGCCCACCTCACCGTGTTCGCGCTGGCGGTCGTGATCGGTTACTACGTCATCTCCAACGTGACGCATGCCCTGCACACGCCGCTCATGTCGGTCACCAACGCGATCTCCGGCATCATCTTGGTTGGCGCGCTGCTGCAAGTGGGCTCATCGAACATCGCCGTAACGATCCTGTCCTTCTTTGGCATCATGATCGCCTCGATAAACATCTTCGGCGGGTTCGCGGTAACCCAGCGCATGCTCAAGATGTTCCGGAAGGGCTAAGCGATGACCTTGAATTCAGTCGTGCAAGTGGCCTATATCGTGGCCGCACTGCTCTTTATCGGCGCGCTAGCCGGATTGTCCAAGCACGAAACCGCCAAGCGTGGCAACCTACTCGGAATGATCGGCATGACGATTGCGCTTGTCGCGACGGTCGTCATCGCCCTCAGAAACTCGGCCATCAACGGTCTAATCGCCGCGCTACTGATCGTGGTCGCGATTGCAATCGGGGCTGCTATTGGGATCTGGAGGGCGGTGAAGGTCGAAATGACCGGCATGCCGCAGTTGATTGCGATGCTGCACAGCTTCGTCGGTCTCGCCGCAGTGCTGGTCGGATTCAATACATATTTGGATACATATGGCTTGACCGGCAGCGAGTTGCGGATTCATCTCGTCGAAATTGTTCTTGGCGTTTTCATCGGCGCCGTGACTCTCACGGGATCGATCGTCGCGTGGGGCAAACTCAGTGGTCGATTTAGTTCCGCTCCATTGATGCTGCCGCATCGTCACCTGATCAATCTCGCGGCCCTCATCATCTCTTTTGGCCTGCTGATGTGGTTCGTGCTCTCGCCGAATCTCCTCGCACTCCTACTGGTTACCGTCGTCTCGCTGGCAATCGGCGTTCACCTGATCGCGTCCATCGGCGGCGGCGACATGCCGGTCGTGGTGTCGATGCTCAATTCCTACAGCGGCTGGGCGGCAGCGTTCGCCGGCTTCATGCTGGG
>JBDTCL010000355.1:0-4555 GCA_039923595.1 Antricoccus sp.
CCAATGTCCATAAAAGTGCGAATGACCTCGACGCGGACCCCCCAACAGAATCGACGCATGAGCCGTCAGATGCAACCCCCGCAGCCGCCGAGGATCCTGTCGTGCCACCGCCTCCCGCGGTCACACCGACACTCGCCGAGGAACCGGCACCGGATCCTGCGGAGGGCAAACCTGATTCGATCGATGCCACCGCGCCGTGGAGTGATCCAGAAATCGCGATGCTGCAAGACGGACCAGCCCAAAATGGCGCGTCTGCCGATCCGGCCGAGGAGTCGGCGGCCGAGGGCCGAGCAGACTTAGCTGCCGAACCCCAAGGGCTACCAGCCGGGGCAGGCGCCGGGCCTGCTGCAGTGGCAGCCGGCGTAGCAGGATCCGCGGCAGGTCTAGTTACCGGTGGCGCGCTACTTGGCGCAGCTGCGGCCAATCCTGCCGGCCTGCCATCATTGACCGCGGCACCCTCGCCGTGGGCGAAACCTGACGTCACAGGCACGCAGGATGAGCAGGGTGCGGTGGCCGGTGCTGAGTCCTTTGAGCCTGCCGCCGATCATCTGCGTATCGACCTACTGAATGTGCCAAGCTCAGGCGCTCCCACCCCGCTGCCAACCATTCCGACCTGTACAACTGCCGGCGATCGTTCCGATTACCCAACGACCAAACCGTCAAGCGGCGTACTCGTTTTCGATGACGGCAGCACCTTCGCCCTTGATCAGACATACGTTCTTGGTCGCAGACCAGACCGGCACGAGCTCGTCCAGTCGGGACAGGCTCGACCATTGACGGTCGTTGACCCAGATACTGTGCTCTCCGGCGCTCATGCATCAATCCGAGTTCAAGATGGGCAGGTTTACCTGCAAGATCTGGGCTCTCTCAACGGCACCCACGTCGCGTTTCCAGGCGAGACAGACTGGACCCGGGTCGAGCCTGACCAATCGGTTCGACTTGTTCCCGGAACGCGTTTGCTCTTCGGGTGGACCGTTGCGACGTACTCAGGCAGTGGCGACTAGCGCTAATTCAGCCACTGCTTCTAAGCGCGGATGCGACGGAATAATCCGTACTGAATATCCGAGCGATCCGTGTCGATCGAGCGCAAGATCGGCCGTATACAAGTGATGATCGCCAATCAGGTCTTCGGGCTGCATGTCGACGAATATGGGATCGTGCAATTCGCCAGCGTCATCGGTACGGCCCAAAACGGCTTGCACCCGCACATCGTCGGTCGACAAACCCGGCAACGCCACATGCGCGCGGACGCCAACTGTGCTGCCCATCGCCACGACCCCGTCGGCAGCGGATGACTCAACATGCGCCACTCGGACCTGCGGCCATGCCGCTCGCAATTTCAGCGTCCACGCCGCGAGCTGCCGCGCCCCAGCAAAGTTATCTGCGATCGCGCCACGCGCTGACCGCGCCGCCGGCGAATACAAATCGACTACGTACTGAGTCAGCATTCTCGTAGCAAGCACTTTGGGTCCGAGATCGGTCAAGGTATGCCGCACCATCTCTACCCAACCGGTCGGCACCCGGCCGTGACCGAGCCGGTAAAACCGCGGAGCAACTTCGCGCTCAAGCAGTTCGTACAAGCCGTTTGCCTCGACCTCGTCGCGTCGATCGGCGTCAGCTACCTCTGCAGACGGGATTGCCCAGCCGTTGCGCCCATCAAACATCTCGTCCCACCAGCCATCCAAGATGGACAGGTTGAGCCCACCATTGAGTGCGGCCTTCATACCGGATGTGCCACACGCCTCCAGGGGTCGCAGTGGATTGTTCAGCCACACATCGCAGCCGCTATAGAGATGCCGCGCCATTTCGATGTCGTAATCAGGCAAGAACACGATGCGGTGGCCGATTGCGCGATCGTCAGCAAAGCGAACCATTTGTTTAATCAGTTCTTTGCCCTCTGTGTCATCGGGGTGCGCCTTGCCAGCGAGCACGATCTGGATCGGATGCTCGGGATGCAGCAATAATGCGCGTAATCGATCTGGATCTCGCAACATCAAAGTCAATCGTTTGTACGAAGGCACTCTTCGGGCAAACCCGATGGTGAGCACATCAGGATCAAAAATCGAATCGGTCCAACTCAGCTCGGCAGGCTGCATGCCGCGTTGTAACGAAGATTTGCGCACCCGACGACGAATCTCACCGACCAGCTCAGAGCGAAGTTCGCGGCGCAATGCCCACAATCGTTCGTCGTCTATTTGAGAAGTTAACTGCTCGGTCAGCTCAGTCATTCTCGGCGCCACCCAGGTCGGCGCGTGGACCCCATTCGTGATTGAGCCAATCGGGACCTCGGCACGATCAAAACCCGGCCAGAGTGCGTTGAACATACCGCGACTGACATCGCCATGCAGCAAACTAACGCCATTTGCGCGCTGGGCCAGCGCGAAACCCATATGCGCCATATTGAACATCTCAGGATCGGCCTCGCGGCCCAGTTCGATCACGCGATCCATCGGCACCCCAGGCAGTGCCCGGTCCCCGCCGAGGAACTGCGACAGCAGTGATCGATCAAATCGGTCGATGCCCGCGGGGACCGGAGTATGGGTGGTGAATACGGTGCTTGCCCGCACCGCTTCAAGTGCCTCATCGAAGGACAAATCATGCTCGGTCATATATTCGCGGATTCGTTCTAGACCCTGAAATCCGGCATGGCCTTCGTTGGTGTGGTAAATCTCCGGCGCCGATGCACCGGTCAACTGCGAATATTTGCGTATCGCGCGAACGCCGCCTACGCCCAACAGCAGCTCCTGCGCGATGCGATGATCCTTACCGCCGCCGTACAACCGATCAGTGATGGCGCGTTCGGAAGCGGCATTTACCTCCACATCTGAATCGAGTAACAGCAATGGAACTCGCCCAACCTGCGCTTGCCAGATTTGCGCATGCAGTGACCGCTCACCAGGCAGATCAATACAAATCATGACGGGAGCGCCGTCGCTATCGCGAAGGCGGACCAGCGGCAGACTCTCTGGCTCAACATTTGGATAATTCTCATGCTGCGCCCCCTCGGGAGTGAGTGACTGAGAAAAATAGCCGCTTCCGTAGTAGAGGCCGATACCGACAATCGGCACTCCCAGGTCGCTGGCTTCCTTCAGATGATCACCGGCGAGGATGCCGAGACCGCCGCTGTATTGAGCGAGGACCTCGGTAATCCCAAACTCTGGGGAGAAGTAAGCGATCTGGCTCGGCATGGGCTCGCCGCCAGCACCCGCCGCAGCCGCAGCCTGCTGTCCGTACCAACCGGTGTTCGTGAGATATTGCGCCAATTCGGCCACGGCGAAGTCCAGTCGTAGCTTGAATCGCTCATCACCGGCTAATTGGGCAAGCCGCGCCGAACTCACTGCGCCGAGCAGCTTCAACGGATCATTTCCGCAGTCTTTCCACAGCTTCGGATCGATCGATTCGAACAGCGCACGGGTGGGTGCATGCCATACCCATCGCAAATTGTTCACCAAGTCACTCAACCGGCTCAGGTCAGCGGGGAGCGACACACGGACATTCAACCGACGAAGTGCTTTCACGCAGCCATACCTTAGTGGCCTCTCGCGACAACCACGTGACGCGGTGTCGCAATTAGATCGATGCTGCAAGGATGGGTGCATGGCTAAAGCGGTTGTATCCCCATCTGTGCTCACCGTTGCAGGCGAGCACCGGATCTGTATCGAGTCGGTCGATCCGACCATCGAAGGCGGGGAGTTTACCGCGCGAGCGGTCGCCGGACAGTATGTGCACTTCAGCGCAACGGTCTTTCGTGAAGGCCACGACAAGGTCGGTGCCAATGTGCTGCTCACCCCGCCGGTAAAGAAAGGCGCGCGTGCGAAGCCCAAACCGATCCGGGTGCGAATGGCTGCTGGCGCGCCAGGAACCGACGAGTGGCTTATTCGCGTTCAGGTGCCTGAGCCTGGCGCGTGGAGCTTCGCGATAGAAGCCTGGAGCGACCCCATCGCCACGTGGCAGAACGCTGTCACTAAAAAGTTCCAGGCCGGTCAGGATGCCGCCGAAATGGCCAATGACCTCAGCCATGGCAGTCACCTCCTTGCCAAAGCGGCCGTCGGTAGCTCAGCAGCCCAAGCCAAGGCGTTACGAGCCGCTGCCAAGGCCCTTGGATCGCTCACACTAGACCTCGATGCACGCATCGAGCCGGCGATGACACCGTCCATCCAACAGACCCTGCACGATCATCCCGTGCGTGAGCTGATCACAGTTAGCGCGACCTACAAGCTGTGGGTCGATCGGCAACGGGCCGCGGTGGGCAATTGGTATGAATTCTTTCCACGTTCCACCGGCGGCTGGGATCTAGAAGGCAACCCAGTTCACGGAAGTTTCGCTACCTCGATCGGAGCACTGCCGAGGATCGCCGCCATGGGATTCGACGTGGTGTACCTGCCGCCCATCCACCCAATCGGCGTGGTGAATCGAAAGGGTCGTAATAACACCCTCACACCCAGCCCGACCGATGTCGGATCGCCGTGGGCGATCGGTTCAGTCGATGGTGGTCACGACGCGATCCACCCCGACCTGGGCACCATGGACGATTTTGATGCTTTCGTCGCCGCAG
>JBDTCL010000356.1:0-7530 GCA_039923595.1 Antricoccus sp.
ATGACGGATTTTCCTTCAAGGCGTAGCCAGGATCGCTGGGCGAAATCAGCAAGAGCCTTGTTGACCGTCTCACGCGAGGCGCCGACGAGTTGGGCAAGTTCCTCTTGCGTCAGATCGTGCGTCACGCGGATATTGTCGCCTTCTTGCTGACCGAACTGCTTCGACAGTTGCAGCAGGGCCTTTGCCACGCGGCCAGGCACGTCGGTAAAGATCAGATCCGCGACGATGTTGTTGGTACGGCGCAGTCGTCGGGCGATGACGCGCAGCAACCGCTCTGCAAGGTCGGGTCGATCGGTCAGCCATGGACGCAGCGCAGCCTTAGGCAATCGAGCGACCCGCACATCGGTCAACGCTGAGGCGGTTGAGGTGCGAGGACCCGGATCAAAGAGCGATAACTCGCCGAACTGATCCGATGGACCCATCACCGCGAGCAGGTTTTCGCGACCATCAGCAGACTTGCGGCCGATCTTGACCTTACCGGCGAGCACGATATAGAGGCTGTCGCCCTGCTCGCCCTCTTTGAAGATGATCGCGCCGCGAGCCAGATCGAGATACTCAAATGATCGCGCCAACGCTTCGGACGCTTCTTCGTCCACGCCTTGAAATAGTCCGGCGTGCGCTAGTACCTCGTCCACGTATTCCTCCGAATGTCAGGCACAGCCTGGATTATGACACTTTGCTTGCGTATTGCTAGTAATGAGCGGTGATTTCGACTCATCGGTTGTCGCTCAGATCCGCGTCGTCGTCGCTGAGCAATGGTGGCGCTGATTTGACTATTGCATGTCGACGTTTTCGTGATTTGCGGGAGGTTCCGGGCAGCAATCCGCCAAATCGGCGAGATCGCCACCGATCCATCGCTGCTCGCAGACCACCGGAGATAATCTCATCAACGTCTTCTTGTTTCGCAGAATCGAGGAACCGTTCAACCTCGGCGGCGTCCCCATTGCGCCGCAATGGTGCCTCCACGCGGTCCATTCCGAGCAAAAAAAGCAGCAATGCGATCGGAAATAGCACTACAAGCAGACTGGTCATGCGCTTTCCTCTCCTAATTCATCGCTACCTGGTGGCGGATTCGCTCGACGAATGAGTCGATGACCGTTCACACACTATGACCTATTTCTCCTCTATCTTGCCGCACGCCGCCGAAGAGGTAAAACAGGCTCGACCAAAACCAGCAAACTAGGCAGCTGCGATGATGTCGTGCGCTAGTCATACGCTAGTGGATATGAGTGAAAAAGTCCCCCTAGTCGCGCCGGTTCGCAAGCGTGATCGCAGCACCGAGACCCCGATTGGTCGCAAACGCCGTGCGCGCGCGATTGTCCGAGAGCTGGGCGAGGTGTATTACGATGCGCATTGCGAGCTCAATTTCGCTAATCCGCTTCAATTGGCTGTCGCGACGATTCTCTCAGCGCAGTGCACCGACAAGCGAGTCAACTTAACGACGCCGGCCCTATTTGCTCGCTGCCACGCCGCCGTCGATTACGCCAGCATCGATCGCGCGGAACTCGAGGAGCTCATCAGACCGACGGGCTTTTTTCGTAACAAGGCAGCTTCCTTGATCAATCTTGGCCGCACCCTTGTCGACGATTTTGCCGGCGAACTTCCGAGCACCCTTATCGAATTGGTCACGCTACCCGGTATTGGTCGCAAGACGGCCAATGTGATCCTGGGCGATGCATTCGGGGTTCCTGGCATCACTGTCGATACCCACGTCGGACGGTTAGCGCGCCGTTGGCAACTGACTGACCTTGAAGATCCAGTCAAGGTCGAGCACGCTCTTGGCGAGCTGTTTGAGCGTCGTGATTGGACCATCTCAAGTCACCGGATTATTTTTCATGGTCGTCGGGTGTGTCATGCTCGCAAACCGGCCTGCGGGGCGTGCGCAGTAGCAAATCTGTGTCCGGCCTACGGCAGCGGACCGACCGATCGTGCGGTTGCGCTGAAGCTGGTCAAGACCGCTGCCGATTTCGCTTAGCGGGTTCTGAGTGCGGCACAGCGCGACGACCGCTCGCGACGTACGCTCATCAGACGATGAAAAGATGGGTTCCCTGGGTGATTGCGCTTCTCGCGGCTGCGGTCGGATGCGCCCCTTCGCCACCCGCGCAACAGAGCTCGAGTGGTTCGACGGCGGTGAATATCACCGGTCCGGCCGTCGCGTGCCCGGCAAATTTCGCGGGCGCGAGCGGCACCGGCACCGGCACGCACCTTCCGAAGCTCACGCTTTCGTGCCTGCGGGACACCACCTCAGTCGCGATCGGTGGCAAACCAGCGGTACCGACGATCATTAACCTTTGGGCAGCGTGGTGCGAGCCCTGCCGCACCGAGATGCCCTTACTGCAGCAGTTACACACCAAATTTGGCGACACATTACAAGTTCTTGGTGTGGTCACAAATGACACGCGGTCCTCGGCATCGGCATTCACGGTCGATGAAGCAATCACCTTTCCTAATCTGCTCGATAGCAAAGCGGAGCTTGAAACCAAGCTCAAGCTGGTCGGGTTGCCGAATACGGTATTTGTCGATGCCAAGGGCGACATCGTCTATGTCCATAACGGTCCTTTGACCAGCGCAGCTCAGCTTGAAGACGCGGTTTTTCAGTACCTCAAGGTGAGCGCGCCATGATCGAGCGGCACCTCGATGCGTCGGCAGCGCCGCCGCAGTTAAATACCTTGATGACCCGTCTCAATGAACCTTCCGGCACCCCGTTGCACCGGTTTTCCCCGCCAAAAGACGGCGCGCGCAGTAGCGCTGTCTTGATTGCATTTGCCGACGGTGAGCATGGCCTCGATGTGTTAATCACCGAGCGGTCCACCACGCTGCGTAAGCACAATGGTCAAGTGGCATTTCCAGGCGGTGCTAGCGACCCTGGCGACACCGGTCCGCTGAGCACCGCGCTTCGAGAAGCTAATGAGGAGGTCGGTCTCGATCCGGCGGTGGTGGCGCCGTTGGCGATCTTGCCTACTGTCTACATACCGGTCACTCGCTACGCTGTGACACCGGTGCTTGGTTGGATCGATACCGCCTACGAGTTCTATGTACGTGAGCCACGTGAGGTCGCGCGAGTGAGTCGATTGGCACTGCGCGAGCTCGTTGATCCAGCGAACCGATTTGTGGTGACCAGTCCAAGTGGATTTCGCGGTTCGGCCTTCGATGTCGAGGGTTATTTTATCTGGGGCGTTACCGCAGGTCTGTTGAGTGGCGTACTAGAGATGGGCGGGTTCGCGACTCCCTGGGACGAGAGCATCGAACGCGAGCTACCTGAAAGGTTTTTACGATGACAATTCATAGTCGTCATATCCGCACTGTCATCATCGCGTTAGCGACGATGCTGCTGATCATCACGACGGCGTGTTCGAGCAAGCCGGCTGCGAAAGCTACCTCCAAGCACCCGAGCGAGGCCACCGCCACCGTTAGCGGCAGCAACCAGCAGATCACCGTCTATACCGATGATTCCTACAACTTCTATCCCAAAATGATCCATGCAACGACCGGCACGTTGGTGCTCACCCTGACCAACGAAGCGAAGAGTTCGACGCACAATCTCCTGTTCGACGCAGGTGGCCCGGCGAAGGGAATCGACTATCTGCCGCCGGGCAAGTCCAAAACGATCACGGTGAATCTGCCGACGGCAGGCTCATTCGGGTTCAATTGCTCGTTTCACTTGTCCATGGGCATGGTCGGCACCCTGATCGTCTCTTAGTGAATGCAGTGATTGTCGACGGGGTCATCTTGGTCCTAGTGCTGGCCTTTGCCGCACTCGGTTATCAGCATGGGCTCATCCAATCGGCCTCATCGTTCGTAGGCGTCGTGATCGGGGTTCTCGTCGGGATCCGACTTGCGGTGCTCGTCGGGCGGCAAATCGACGCCGCAGCAACTCGGATCGGCGTGGTGATGGCGACCCTGGTGTTGTGTGCTATCGCCGGTCAGGCCATAGCCAACTATGGTGCCAAGGTCGTCCGTCTGAGGCTGCGCCGGACGAGCCTCACTCGACTGGATCGGGTGCTTGGCGGCGTGGTGTCCGCAGTCGTAGCTGTATTTCTGTGTTGGACAATCGCACTCCCACTTGCCGGATCACCGATACCGCGGCTTTCTGCGGCGATAAAAGATTCCAGATTGATGCCGCTGATCGATGAAGCGATGCCGTCGGCGGCGCGGAATCTGTACGCGGCGATGCGAAATGCAGTCACAGTAGATGGCCTTCCGGACGTCGTTGGTCCGCTCAGCACGACTGATGCGACACCCGTGAGCGCACCACAAACGGAGCTGCCCAGCACGCCGGCAATTGTTGCAGCTGGCAAATCCATCGTCAAAGTTGAGGGACTGGCTTCGGCCTGCTCGCTGATCATCGACGGGTCTGGTTTCGTTTTTGCTGACCATCGCGTGATGACCAACGCTCACGTGGTCGCCGGGACCAGCTCGATCAAGGTACGCATCGGATCAGCGTCGTATCCGGCCACCGTCGTTTATGACGACGAGCAGACTGATGTCGCTGTGCTCGATGTTCCCGACATGCCCCTGACACCGTTGGCAATCAACACCGCACGTCTGCCACACAATGCCGACATTGTCGTCGCTGGATATCCCGGCGGCGGGGCGTACCAAACACAGGTTGGCAAGGTCCGGTCAAGTGGTTATGTCACCGGACCTACTTTCCGCGGTACTGGAACCGTAGCGAGGGATGTGTACTCGTTGGCGGCAAAGGTGATCAAGGGCAATTCTGGTGGTCCGCTGCTGGATTCGTCGGGTGCGGTCGTTGGCCTGATTTTTGCCTCCGCCGCGGATAACAGCGATGTGGGCTACGCCCTTACTCCGTCAGAGTTTGCGGTGGCAGTGGCCAAAGGGCAAGCCGCTACGGCAGCCGTTTCGAGCGGGGCTTGTTACGGCTAACTGAGCTCAGCAAGCCACGGCACGAGCGCAGCGGCCACCGCCTCAGGTGCTTCTTCGGGCACAAAATGACCGATTCCAGTCAGCATCTCAAGCTGATACGCCCCTGCGGTATAGCTTTGCGATCCAGCTGCCGTCGAGGCCAGCAGCATCGGATTGGCATCGCCGTGTAACTGCAATACCGGCGCGCTTAGTCGTGGCCGCATCGCGCGTTGATAACTGGCCCCGTCACTGCGCACGAGTGAGCGCATCATCCAACGGAAATACTCAGCCGCACCGTATGCCGACTGCGGCAAGCACATTGCTTCGCGGTACACACTCACCGCTAGCGCGAAATCGGTAGTGGTCCGCCACTGCGCACCACTCCATTTGCGCATCAGCCGATCCACCTCAGCAGCGTGGTTCTTGGTGAGTCGTGATTCCGGCGCGCGGGGAAGCTGGGACCGGTAAAGATGTCCGAGCGCGTTTCGCTGATGACGATTTCTGACGATTTCAGCGCGCAGTCTGGAGGGGTGTGGTGCGCTGATCGCGCACAATCCACTGATCAATTCCGGATGTGTCGCTGCAGCGGTCCACCCCACGAGTCCGCCAATGTCATGACCGACGACCGCGGCCCGATGCTCGCCGAGTGCCCGGATGAGGCCCGCGAGATCACCCGCGACTGTGATCAGGTCGTACGAGCGGGGTGGTTTGTCGGAGCCACCAAAGCCACGCAGGTCGGGAGCGACAACGTGATACCCCGCCTTAGCCAGCGCAGGGATGTGATGGCGCCACATCCACCACAGTTGCGGAAAACCGTGCAGTAACACCACGAGTGGACCCTCGCCGGCCTCGGCGATGTGGAGCCGAATTCCGTTGGCTGAAATATCCCGATGCCGCCAGGGTCCGGGTGTGCGCAGGTCCAAGTTAGACCGAGTCCGCTTCTGATTTCTTGAACGCAGCGGTAATCTGCTTGTTTTGCTTCATCGAGTCAATGGTGCGTTGCGGGGCACGCAATTTCTTCATCTTCTTGATGCCGAGGAACGCCAATCCGGCGGCAATCACGACAAACAGGGCCCAGATGATGAGATACGAAGCCCAGCGGGGAAGCACGAGCGCGAGTGCCTCGGCGGCGGCTACGAACAGGAACGGCATCGCCAGCAGCGCTACGACGCCGCCGAGAATCAGCATGACGCTGCCAGCGGTCGCCTTCTTGACCTCGCCTTTGATCTCGGCCTTGGCCAACTCAAGTTCTGAGCGGACGAGGGTGGATAGTTGATCGGTGGCTTCTTTGACGAGCGTGCCGATCGATGGATGCGCTATCTCAGTTTCGCGTACCGCGGCAAACTGGGATTCGGCAGTAGCGTCGGGTGTCGCCATGTTCTCTCCTCTGCGTGGTCGGTGCTCATGATGCTCTTGTCAACGCAACGCGCTGCCCGGACGAACGACTAGTCTCTCAGGTTGCGCCGTGTTCGATGGTGTTGGCCATATCCCGGCTGTCCTGCGATACGCGACGCGACCGAAGAGCGAGCACGATGGCGCCCAGCACTGAGGCTATCGCGGACGCGACTAAGACGGCGGCTTTTCCAAGAGCGACGCTGTCATTTGTGGGCAATGCTAACTCAGCGATGAGCAACGACACAGTGAAACCAATCCCGGCGATCACCCCAACAGCTACGATATCGGCCCATGCGAGGTCGTGAGGGAGGTTGGCCAATCGAGTTTTCACCGAGACGAAAGCACCCAATAACACCCCGATCGGCTTGCCGATGACCAAGCCGACGATGATCGCGATAGAAAGCGGGTTAGTGAAGATCTCACCGACTGCACTGCTGGTGAGCGTGATTCCGGCCGCCGATAGCGCGAATAGTGGCACAACGACACCGGCGGAAAACGGCTGGACCCGATGCTCAACCCGGATTGCGGGCGGTTCTTGCTCGCCAGGGTCTTTCTTGACCCGGGTCAGCAATCCCAAGGCAACGCCGGCGATCGTGGCGTGGATCCCCGCGCCGTGCACGAAATACCACACGCCTAGTCCGATGGGGACATAAAAGAATGTCGACAGCGGACCTTGCACGCGGAACTTCTGCAGCAGCGCGTACAGCACGAGTAGTGCAACGGCGATCGCGAGTTGGATGAAATCGACGTCGTTGGTGAAGACCGTGGCGATAATCAGAATGGCGCCGAGATCATCGACAACCGCGATCGAGAGCAAAAATATTCGCACGCTGCTGGGTAATTTAGAAGCGGCAATGGCGAGCACCGCCACGGCGAACGCGATATCGGTGGCTAATGGTACCGACCATGCCTTTTCGGCGTCCTGAATACCGCGGGAAATGAAGAACGCGATGATGCCAGGAACGATCATCCCACCGAGAGCGGCAAACACCGGCAGCATCGCCATCTTGAGCGATCGCAGTTGTCCGATGACCAGTTCGCGCTTGAGTTCGAGGCCCACCACGAAAAAGAAGATCGCCAGAAGACCATCGGCGAACCATTCGGAGACCGTCAAGTCCAGATGGAGTGCGTGTGGACCGATCCGAGATTCCAGGATGTTGTTGTACCAGTCCTGGGCTCCGGAATTGGCCAGAATCAGGGCGATGATCGCGGCGACGAGCATGACGATGCCACCGACCGCTTCGGTACGCAGGTACCGTATCGCCTCGG
>JBDTCL010000357.1:0-16735 GCA_039923595.1 Antricoccus sp.
GCGGGCGAGGGGATCTCGGTGTCAACTTTGTCAGTCGAGACCTCGAGTAAAGGTTCGTCGACCTCGACAGTTTCACCCTCTTGTTTTAGCCAGCGGGTAACAGTGCCTTCGGTGACACTCTCGCCGAGCTGGGGCATTGTTACCGAGACGGACATCGTGGATTGTCTCCTTCGTGGCGGGTGCCGGTCGTGAACTGCATGTTCTATCTTGTCATTGCGCGTTCAACTCTGCGATCCGGGTTCGAGGCGGCTCGGTGCCCCATGCTGGGCCAGCGCCCCAGCATGATGCGGCAGCTCACTACGCTGCTCGACTCAGCGCCGCCCGTTGTGGATAACCCCGCTTCGTTCGACGCTGCCCCTTGTCCATGGGAACCGTGACCAGACGACGTGCGTTGACGAGGTCAAAGCAAGCCGACGGAGGGAATTCAGTGGCGTTGTTTCGCCGGAAGCGTCGCATAGTGTTGGCGCCAGGCACACTTGATCGACCTGCTTCCAAACGTGATGTAGCCGATATCGAAGGTTTCGTGGCCTCCCGCAAGGGTGTGGAGGCCTATATCGAACCGCGGACAAACGTCACCGAATTAACAGTGCTGTTGATTGCTGCTGACGGCGAATGGACTCGTCGACGAACCACCGAAAAAGCCGCTCGCGCGCTTGGCGACGATCTGAAGATCCCGGTTTATGACGTGCAACGCACAGGCTATCCGCAGCGGATGCGCGAGTGGACCCGGCGTCAGCAGCAAGGCGGACCAGCCTAGCGCGGACGCGGGCACTTCCTTGCAGTCGACCGGAGCCCAAGGCCGCGCTCAATGTCCCACGCTCAATGCGCCGCGATGGCGTCCTCGATTGCTCTGAGAATCGTGCGTACGGGCACGCCCGCGGCACCCTTGGGGGTGTAACCGTAGGGCGCACCACTGTTATACGACGGCCCGGCGATATCGACGTGGGCCCACTGCACCCCGTCTGCGACAAACTCTTGCAGGAAATGGCCACCGGCGAGCATGCCGCCCGGCCCATCGCCGATATTGGCAAAGTCGGCTGTTGCTGAGTCCATCGCGCTGCGGACCTCGTCAGGAAGCGGCATCGCCCAGGCGCCTTCACCGACCGCATTTCCGGCCGCAGTCACCAGGTCTCGAAATGGCACTGAGCCCATGACTCCTGCTGTCCGGTTCCCCAGCGCGACTACCTGCGCGCCGGTGAGCGTCGAGGTCTCGATGAGATAGTCCGGCTTATCCTCGCAGGCCCTCGCGATAGCGTCGGCAAGTACCACCCGGCCCTCTGCATCGGTGTTGAGAATCTCGGCCGTCTTGCCATTGCGGAAAGTCACGACATCGGCGGGCCGATAAGCCCCTCCGCTGGGTAGGTTCTCTGCCATCGGAATGGTGGCGATCACTTTTACTGGCAGCTGCAGCGCAGCGATTAGCAACATGCTCGCGATCATGGCTGCGGCGCCGGCCATATCCGTTTTCATCAGGTCCATCTTTGGACCCGGCTTGAGTGAAATGCCACCAGAATCGAACGTGATTCCTTTTCCGACGAGCGCGAATGTCGGCGCGGAGCGCGCGGTTTTCGTTGGGGTATAGGTCATCCGGACCAGTCGAGGTTTGCGCTCTGATCCACTTCCGACGGCCAGCACGCCACCAAAACCGCCAGCTAATAGGCGCTTCTCATCGAGTACTTCGACCCGGACGCCAGCTTCGCGACCGAACGCGCGTGCCTTCAACGCGAATGATTCGGGGTATAGGTCGTTCGGCGGCATGTTGACGAAGTCGCGTGCTACCGCCACAGCCTCGCTGATGGATGTCGCTCTTTTCAGAGCGGCGGTCGCGACCTGGTTGCGCGCGCGGTCAACCAAAATCGTGACCTTGCCAACGGGGCTCAATGCTGCGTCCGGCGCAGTGCTCTTATACGCGGTGTAGGTATAGCCACCGAGCATGATTCCTTCGGCGGCGGCGCCAATGAGCTGCGCGTCGGTGTCGCCATTAACACCGGCCAAGGTCGTGATCGCTGTTGCTTGTCCACTGAGTGCTCGCGCCGCACAACCCGCAGCGCGACGGACCTGATCAGCGGTGTAGCCGTCCGTGCCCGGACTGCCTAAGCCAACAGCGACGATCAGCGGAACGGACGCTTGCCCGAAGGTGACGAGTTTGAGGCAGTCGCCTTGCTTGCCGGTCGCGCCAAGCGTCAGCAGCGCGGCGACCAGAGCCCCACCGAGAGATTCGTCAATCGCTTCAGCACCTGGCAGCAGCACGAGGCCGTCATCGTTCGATCCGAGACCGATCACCATTGCATCAGCTTTAAGCCGATCAAGTCTTCGATCGGAAAGGGCAAGCGTGGTCACGAAATCCTCCAAGTAGTAGCCGAACGCGACTGACCTTACGCTCGCCTGCAGCTAAGAGGGGGTATTTGTTCGCCGCTTGCACGTCACGATCGATCGCACAACGGCGCTTGGCGGCGGGCGCGCCGACGAGAAATTACGCCGGGCCGTTCGCAGGGACGGGTGCTGATTGCGTAACGTTTGCACACATGGGTGAGGACGTTGCAGGGACGACATACACGCGCGAACAGCGCCAGGCGTATCGAGAGAAGGTCCGTACCGATCTCGATGTTTTTGAACGGATGCTCACCACGAGTAGTTTCGACTTTGAAAAGCAGCTCACCGGTATGGAGATCGAGCTCAACCTCGTCGACACCGAAATGCAGCCCACCATGAGCAACGCGGCCGTTCTTGAGCGAATTTCCGATCCGGATTATCAGACCGAGCTTGGTCAGTACAACATTGAATTAAACGTCAACCCACGGCCGATCCCCGGCGATGCGGCACTGGATCTTGAGAGCGATCTGCGAAGCAGTCTCAATCGGGCAGAGACGTTGGCCAACGAGGCTGGCGCCCGGATCGTGGCTATCGGCATTCTTCCGACCTTGATGCCCGAGCATTTCAGCACCGAGTGGATGAGTGCAAATGTGCGGTACGCCGCCTTGAATGAGGCGATCTTTTCCGCCCGAGGCGAGGATCTTTTCATCGACATTGAGGGCCCGACCGGGGAGCGGCTCGCCATGTATGCCGACAGTATCGCTCCGGAGTCGGCATGCACATCAGTCCAGTTGCATCTACAAGTGCGCCCGCATGAGTTTGCGAGGCACTGGAACGCGGCGCAGGCGATATCAGGTATCCAGCTTGCGGTGGGCGCGAATTCGCCGTACTTCTTCGGCAAGCAACTGTGGCATGAAAGTCGGATCGCGCTTTTCGAGCAGGCCACTGATACCCGATCCATCGAGCTGAAAAATCAGGGTGTCCGTCCACGGGTATGGTTTGGTGAGCGCTGGATTACCTCGATATTTGACCTTTTCGAAGAAAATGTCCGGTATTTTCCAGCGTTGTTACCGGAAACCACCGACGAAGACCCGGCGGCGGTATTTGCCGCTGGCGGCGTACCGCGACTTGCGGAACTGCGGTTGCACAACGGCACCGTATATCGCTGGAATCGACCGATTTATGACATCAGCGACGGGCGACCGCATTTGCGGGTGGAGAATCGAGTGTTGCCAGCCGGTCCGACCATTGTTGATGGGCTCGCCAATTCGGCGTTCTATTACGGCGTCGTGCGGATGTTGGCCGAAAGCGATCGTCCTGTGTGGTCACGGATGAGTTTCGATGCAGCGGATCAAAATTTCTTGTCCTGCGCGAAGCACGGAATTGAGGCGCGGGTGTACTGGCCCGGTTACGGAGAGTTACCGGCCGATGGGTTGGTCCTTCGCCATCTGTTGCCGCTGGCACATGAAGGTCTGAGCCGCTGGGGAGTGTCCCTAGCTGTGCGCGAGCGCTTCCTCGGAATCATCGAAGAGCGATGCAGATTGGGCATCAACGGTGCGTCGTGGCAGATCGCGTGCGTCAACCGGCTCGAGGAGCAGGGTCTCGATCGGCAGAGTGCGTTGGCTAGCATGCTGCAGCGTTACCTCGACGGCATGCACTCCAATGAGCCGGTACATACCTGGGATCTGCCTGCCTGAGTTTCCTAGCATCGGTGTGAACCGGTAGTTTCGTGCTATGACCAATGCGTTACTGACTTCACCACTGCATGAACGGCACCAGATTTTGGGTGCGAAAATGGCTGACTTCGGCGGCTGGGAAATGCCGATTGAGTATCCCGGTACCGGCGGCGGGGTGCTCATTGAGCACAAAGCAGTGCGCGAAGCGGTGGGCGTCTTCGACGTCTCGCATCTGGGTAAAGCGATGGTGAGTGGACCCGATGCTGCCGAGTTCATCAACGCAACCCTGAGTAACGACCTGCGACGGATCGGTCCCGGCCAAGCGCAGTACACGCTGTGCTGCGACGATGCGACCGGCGGTGTGGTGGACGACATGATCGCGTATTACCTCAATGATGAGCAAATTTTTTTGATCCCCAACGCAGCAAACACCGCAGAGGTTGTCCGGCGGTTGCAGGCTGCCGCGCCCGCGGGCGTGACGATCACCAATCAGCATCGGGATTTTGCGGTGATCGCCGTCCAGGGCCCGAAATCAGCGCAATTGTTGGCCTTGCTGGGGCTACCGGCTGATCACGATTACATGAGTTTCACGACGTCTGATTTCGAAGGTACCGAGATCATCGTGTGCCGGACCGGATACACCGGCGAGCATGGCTACGAGTTGGTGCTCCCAGCTGGTCAGGCACTCGCCGTGTGGGACCGACTCCTAGAACATGGTGATGCACTCGGCGCCCGCCCATGCGGACTGGGATCGCGCGATACCTTGCGCACCGAGATGGGCTATCCCTTACACGGCCAGGATCTATCGATGCAAATCACGCCCAATCAGGCACGCAGCGGTTGGGCAGTGGGTTGGAAGAAAGAACAGTTTTGGGGCAAGGCGCCCTTGAGCGCCGAACGGGAAAGCAAAGCCGCGCGATTGCTGTGGGGGCTCAAGGCAACTGGCCGCGGCATCCCGCGAGCGCAGATGACCGTGCTAAAGCAGAGCGGCGAGGAATGCGGAGTGGTCACCAGCGGCACCTTCTCACCCACGCTTCGCACGGGTATTGGACTGGCACTGATCGATCGCGCAAGTGCGATCACCGAGGGCGACACCGTCCAGGTCGACGTCCGCGGCCGGCCCGAGACAATGACGGTGCTCAAGCCGCCATTCGTTGACAGTCACGTTCGTTAGGGGAGCAATTATGGCTTGGACATGGCGTGGGCAAAAATTTGACGGCTCTACCGTGGCGGCGGTGCCGATCCCTACATTTGATAACCAGTCCGACGCTGAGTCTTGGGTCGGCGATGAGTTTGAACAATTGCTCGCCCAAGGGATCGACACCGTGACACTGCTCGACGGCGACCGGGTGGTCTACGCCGATATGAGTCTGCACCCAGCCTAAGCCGGTAGGACTATGCAGCTGGACTATGCAGCTGGACTATGCAGCTGGACTATGCAGCTGGACTACGCAGCTGGGTAGGGCAACCGCGCAGACGGCACGCTCAATCTGACGGGGTTACTAGACCGTATCGCCGACATTGACTACTGGCTTGGGAAAGCGTCCACGGCGGAACATCAATGATCGAATTATCCCGTACCAGATCAAACTGCCGGTCTTTTGCGTTGTCTTGGGGAAATCGGCTTTGATCCGTCGCCGAATTTTGCGTCCCAAGAAAATAGATTCGCCGATGATGATGAGGAAGACAGCGAGCCATACCCAGGTGAAAACGTTGTACACCTGGACATTGCTCTGCTGCATCCCGGTGAAGTAGAGGACCAGAAGGATGACCGCGAAGATCGGGAAGAATGAGGCGATGCTGCGACGAGCATCAACCATGTTGCGAATGAGCGCCCGCTCGGGGCCGAAATCACGCTTAGTCAGTTCTGGTTCGGCGCGCGCTACGCGGCCGGCCTTGACATCGGCACGCTGCGTTTTGGACTGCTCGCGAACACGACTCCGAGCCTCTTTGGCCGTTTTTGGTGGCGGCGCAACCGGACCGGACCGGCGCGGTTGCGCATCGCGACGTTTCGGCGTCGGCTTACCCTTCGGCGCGGTGGGATCGATCGGCGGCGCAGGCGGTGCGACCGTCTTAGTTGCGGTCACGTTACCGGCTTCAGGCTTCATCCAAGGCATCTTCATGGTTCCTCCAGGTTACCGGATGTTGCAGCAGGTGCAGCGCTAGCCAAGGCGAGCGTGCTTAGCCAAGCGCATCGTGGGCAAGGTACGGCGCGGGAAGCGCCATTCCGCGAACAACGATCGGGCTACCGAGGTGCAATCCGAGCCCGAGTAGCCGGACCACGTCAAAGGCCCAGCGTTGTTCACCAGTCAAGTTGCGCACTAACGAGACAGAACCTGGCTCGGCGGACGCGAGGGCAGTGACAAGCAATTCGCGGGCGAGACTTGTGGCGGTCGAGGCGAGGCAGAGTGGTGATCCGTTGGGGTCGCAGTATGCGTATCCGAAATTGAGACCATCTTCGGCAACGAACAGTTGACTATTGGCAAAGAAAAGGTCGTGATCGCGGCCACGGCTCGCACCACGAAGCCGCCGATCGACACTGATCATTCGCTCGCGATCTGCCAGTGTGCCGCTGCGCACTTTGCGTACGAATGGAATTTTTGTCCGATCGATTGAACCTTCAGCGCGCATCGAGGGATGCACATCAAAATTGGCGGGAAACAAGAAACGCATCGTCTCGGTGACGCGGACAACTCCGATCGATCGAGCGGCACCATCAACGATGCCGGTCAGCGGCGCGAGAAGTTCTTGGCTGTAGCCCCGGCCTTGTGACTTGGGAGCGACAGCGATCATCGAAGTGATGATCAGGCCTTCGCGGCGGGCCGCCATGACCACACCGCGCACCGCCCCTGCGTCCTCGATGACGAAGCAAGTTTCCGGATCGGTGCGCAACAGGTGCTCGGCGAGGTCGGTCGAGGTTATCCGGTCTTCGGTGAGTTCCGGGGGCACCCGATCAGCCCAGGGAGCGACACCGCGAGAGGCCGTCAGGTCACTTATTGTCTCCCTGTAGGCGCGTCGAGCGAGCTTGACGACGTCGGATATATCGACCGCAGTCATCGGTCGTACGGTGTGTGTTTGGGCCGGAACCGCCACTTGGATTTGTACCTTCCACCGAGGCACCGGATGAGCCGGTATTTATGGAGAGATGATGAACGCTAGATCACCGATGCGAGTGCTGATCGCTCCGGATAGTTTCGGCGAAACTCTAACCGCTACGCAAGCGGCTGAGGCAATCGCCCGCGGCTGGACCGCGCGGCGTCCCGATGACGAGCCGATTGTGCGGCCCATGTCTGATGGGGGACCGGGATTTGTGCAGGTCATGAGTGTCAGCCTCTCCGGGCGGCTTATCGATGTTGCCACCACCGATCCGCTCGGTCGTCCGGTGCCGGGTCAGATCTTTCTCGCCGACGACGGGGTGGCGTATGTCGAATCAGCGCAGGCATGCGGACTGCACTTGCTGAGCGAGACGGAGCGCGACCCTCGAATCACCTCCACATACGGCGTCGGCACCTTGATGCTGGCCGCGAGTGAGGCCGGCGCGGGTGCCATCGTCGTGGGGCTCGGTGGCTCGGCAACGAACGATGGCGGCGTCGGGATGCTGTCGGCGATCGGTATCGGAGCGTTTGATGAGGCAGGTGAACCGCTGCCCCCCGGCGGCGCGGCCTTGGTGAGGTTGGATCACTTCACCGGGTTCCCGATGCTGCGACAGTCGCGGATCGTAGCCGCGACCGATGTGAACAATCCGCTCCTCGGGCTGCGCGGGGCATCGAATGTATTTGGTCCGCAGAAAGGCGCAGATCTGGCGATGGTCCAGCAGCTCGATATCGCCTTAGAACGGTTCGCCGAGATCGCGGTTCGCGATATCCCGCCCACGCCGGAGGGTCTGGCTCAGCTGCCCGGAGCGGGTGCCGCTGGTGGCATGGGTGCGGCCTTGTACTGCCTGAACGGCGTACGGCAGTCCGGGATCGGTTTGGTGATGACCGCCACCGGGTTTAGCGATGACGTTCAGCGAGCGGACCTGGTGGTAACCGGTGAAGGCAAGTTTGATCAACAGTCGCTATCGGGCAAGGTGCTGACAGGAGTCGCTGAGGCCGCGCAGCAGGAGGCGGTGCCGTGTGTGGCGATTGCTGGCCAGGTCGATATGGGCAGGCGGCAGGCGGCCGCGTTCGGTTTTGATGCCGAGTATTCGATGGCCGATCATGCCGGATCGATCGAAGAGTCGATACGAACCGCAGTGCAGACACTTGAATCGCTCGCCGGGGTAGTCGCAGGCGACTGGAGTCGCTAAAGTTAGGCACGGGACGGATGCGGAATATTTGCGCCGAGGCGTATGTTGGTCCTATCACTTACGGGGAAATTTTCCGGGTGCCAACCAACGATGTGAGGAAACGATGACGGTTCAGGACGTTACTGCCGATGGAATCCAGCTCAGCGACACAGCTGCTGCCAAGGTGCAGTCGCTGCTGACCCAAGAAGGCCGCGATGATTTGCGGCTGCGGGTCGCGGTACAGCCCGGTGGCTGCTCGGGCTTGCGTTACCAGTTGTTCTTCGACGAGCGTTCGCTCGATGGTGACGCGGTGACAGGCTTCGGCGGTGTCGAGGTCGTGGTCGACCGGATGAGCGTCCCATACCTCAACGGCGCTCAGATCGATTTTGTGGACACGATCGAGAAGCAGGGCTTCACGATCGACAATCCCAACGCAACAGGCTCCTGCGCCTGCGGTGACAGCTTCAGCTAATCAGATTTGGCTCAATTCATTCGGCCACTTACCGATACTCGGTAAGTGGCCGTTTGGTGTTTCGGGCAAGCCCGCGAGTCGTCGGCTCGGTGCTCGACATGGTGCCCATGGTGCAGGTGTGCCGCTGCCGGGCCCTTGCGTCAAGGGATGAACTCGTTCCAGCGCGAGCGACTGCCGAGGGAGTCGCTCTTAGAGGCGACGCAATGCGGTCGCGGCGAGGACAAGCGCGCCACTGTCGTCAGAAGCATCGCAGTCGACGATGGCGTCAATCACCCAGTCGTGGTCGCCAGCCGGATCATGCAGAGTCTGGCGGACACGGCGAATCCGGGCTTCCAGATCGGTGCCAGCCGGTTCCCCGATTTCTTCTCCTTCGATCGAGATCAGATCTCGGCTCCGCGCATCGGCATCCATGAGCAAATCATCGTGGTCGGTGTAATACATCTCCATGGCCTCGTCCCACTGCATC
Organism: Antricoccus sp.; assembly: GCA_039923595.1. Classification (GTDB taxonomy): domain Bacteria; phylum Actinomycetota; class Actinomycetes; order Mycobacteriales; family Antricoccaceae; genus Antricoccus. The sequence goes on from JBDTCL010000357.1 coordinate 9,195, forward strand.
CGGCCCATGACGGCCGCGCGTGGCGGCTCCAGTCGTTGCGCGGCCTCGTCCTCGATTCGGACCAACGCAGTGAGATCATCCCGCGAGATCGCTTGTAATCGAGCGAACATCGCATTCACGATCATCACTTCGAATGCTCGTGTCTGCTGCGACAGCGGCCGAGGTGGTGGCGGGGGAGCATGGGTCGCGACATCGCGCGGCGCCTGGTCCGGATGCGCCAGCGCCTCCCACTCATCCAACAGCGACGAGTCGGTCTGCCGAATCGTTTCGCCTAGCCACTCGATGATGTCCTCGACCTCGGGCGGACGATGGGCGTCGGGGACGGTCTGGCGCAGTGCTCGATATGCGTCGGTCAAATAGCGCAGCAGCAGCCCTTCCGACCGCGTTAGCTGATATCGACTGATCAAATCGGTGAAGCTCATCCCGTCTTCCCACATATGGCGCACGACAGACTTCGGTGCGAGGGCATCCTCAGGCAGCCACGGGTGGGTTTGTCGATAAACGGCATACACGGCGCCAAGTAGCTCTGCCAGCGGCTGCGGCCAGGTGATGTCTTCGATCCGTTTCATGCGTTCGTCGTATTCGATGCCGTCGGCCTTCATCGCGCCAATCGCTTCGCCGCGGGCGACGTTTTGCTGCGCCATGAGGACGGCACGCGGTTGCTCGAGGACCGCTTCGATCACGGACAGGACATCGAGGGGGTAGGTCGCTGCCTCGGGGTCCAGGACGTCGAGAGCTGCGAGGGCGAAGTGTGAGAGGGGTTGGTTGAGAGCGAAATCTGGTGGCAGGTCGACGGTGAGCACGAACCTTCTGCCAAACTTATCCAGTGCGTCGAGCCGAGTGAGTACACCGCTGCGGCGCAGGCTTCGAGCCAGCCGCAGGGCGCGGTGCGCGAGGCGAACCTGGCCGCGATGATCTTCGTGATTCTCAGTTAAAAGGCGGCGCGCGGCGGCGAAGGTGTCTTCTTCGCGAGCGGCCAGATTGACCAGCATCCCGTTGTCGATCCGCATCCGTGAGAACAACCGTTCGGGCTCGCCAAGCACTAACTTATCAAACGTTTGCTCGGTCCACACGATTTCGCCCTCGGCGGGCTTGCGCCGCTGAATTTTGCGCAGCTTCTTCGGATCGTCACCGGCCTTAGCCACCAGCCGGGCGTTCTCGATGACGTGATCGGGCGCTTGGACGACGACGTAGCCGGCGGTGTCGAAGCCTGCCCGACCAGCCCGCCCGGCGATCTGGTGAAACTCCCGCGCCCGCAGGATCCGTTCGCGGCGCCCATCGTATTTGACCAGCGAGGTGAAAAGCACGGTCCGGATGGGCACGTTGACGCCGACGCCGAGCGTGTCGGTGCCACACACCACGATCAGCAGTCCGGCCTGAGCAAGTTGCTCGACGACGCGGCGATATCTGGGCAGCATTCCAGCGTGGTGCACACCGATCCCGCGGCGCAGCAACGGACCGAGGGTCTTGCCAAAGCCCGCACCAAATCGAAACCCAACGAGGCGCTCGCTGACCTGTTCCATGCGTTCGGGGCGACGACCTAGGGTGGTAATCGCGCCGACCTTTTGCAGGGATTTGGCGTGTTCGATGGCCGCTGCCTGACTGCCGTGAACGACGTATACCGGGGACTGGTGCGTCTGCACCAACTCCTCGAGAGTGTCATCTAACGGCTTGGTCGACCAGGTGAACGTCAACGGGACCGGACGCTCAGCGTTCGCGATAATCGTGGTGCTGCGGCTGGTGCGCCGGGTTAAATCTTCAGCAATATCGCTCATGTCGCCGAGCGTGGCTGACATGAGCAGGAACTGCGCGTCGGCCAGTTCAAGCAGCGGTACCTGCCAAGCCCAACCGCGTTGCGAATCGGCGTAGAAATGGAATTCGTCCATCACGACCATTCCGACGTCGGTCCGTCGCCCATCTCGAAGCGCTTGGTTGGCGAGCACTTCGGCTGTACAACAAATCAAGGGCGCACTGGCGTTGACCGCGCCGTCGCCGGTCAGCATGCCGACATTGTCAGCGCCAAAGGTCGCGCACAATTCGAAGAACTTCTCGTTGACCAGGGCCTTAATTGGGGCTGTGTAATAAGACCTTCGCCCGTCGGCCAACGCTGCAGCATGGGCCGCGACCGCGACAAGGGATTTGCCCGAGCCGGTCGGTGTAGCGAGGATGACATTGTTGCCGCCGAGAAGTTCGATGATCGCTTCGTCTTGATGCGGGTACGGCGTGATCCCCGATTCCTCTGTCCAAGTCGCGATGGCCGCATACACGGCATCAGCGCTATCTTCGGTGCTCGACGCATCAGGCAGCAGATCGACGAGTCGGGACATCCCCCGATCCAACCAGACCTGCTGCTCAGCTGAGGGATCAGCGTCCGTGACCGGGCATACAACGCTCCGACGTGTTCGGTCGCTGACGGCCGTCTGCAAGCGCGAGACTCATTCGCTGGCCACAGGCACCGGTGCTTGATGGTCGGGGATTACCGGTCATGGTCGGCTCGTTGAACACACCTTGGGACGAAGTATGTGCGACCGTTGCCCTTGCCGAGTTTTCGGATGAGTCGCGTATCGGGCTCGACACTGTGATCGGTGGGAAGCCAAGTGGCACTTCACTGCCTGCCCAGACGGCAAATTCAGACCTTGGCCGGATAGCAATTATTCCGTTTAGCTGCTCATGGACAGGTGAGCTATCACCGGTACGTCGCGGTCCACGCCCGCGCAGTTATTGCATTGCCGGCCGAGGTTCGTCGTCGGCTGCACCTGGATGAACCTGGAGCTCAGGTCGAGCTCATCGGGCACCCTGGAGGTGTGCCTGAGCTACGGCCGTCGCTACGCGCCCGGAATTTTTGAGATGACATGGTCCGTTGCAAGTCCCGACGGACGAGCAACGTTCGAAATGGTCGCTATCTACAACCAGTTACGCTGCCGCTGGTGGCGAGTACGCGATCATGCGGTGTTCTGGCAGCCAAAAGTAGGAACTGTAGAACGTGGCGTCGTTCTCGCAGCATCATCTCGCCGCGCGTTGAACCTCCTTGGCGCGGCCGCCACGACGACCCACCGGTTCTAGACACCGCTCGTTGGCGGGCGGGCGGCTGACTGTGGGAGTTAGACCGTCGGATTTAGGTGGTGCGTTCGAAGATTGCCGCGAGTCCTTGACCGCCGCCGATACACATCGTTTCTAAGCCGAACTTGCTCTCGCGGCGCTTCATCTCGTGTGCCATCGTGGCGAGGATTCGGCCACCGGTCGCGCCGACCGGGTGACCGAGCGAGATACCCGAACCGTTCACATTCAATCGCTCGTCGGTAGGATCGATCTGCCATTCGCGCAGGCAGGCGAGCGCCTGAGCGGCGAAGGCTTCATTCAACTCGATGAGATCAATTTGGTCGAGTGTCATGTTGGCATTGTTGAGCGCTTTGGCGACCGCTGGAACCGGGCCGATGCCCATCGTGCGCGGCGGTACGCCCGCATGCGCCCAAGAAATGAGCTTCAGGTATGGCTGCAGGCCGAGCTTTTCGGCGTTCTCCCGAGTGGTGATGATGCTCATTGATGCGCCGTCGTTCTGGCCGCTGGAGTTGCCAGCGGTGACGGTCGATTTGTCGTCGGCCGCGAGGCGGATCGGCCGTAGCCGAGCCAGGATCTCAACAGTGCTGTCCGGGCGGATGTGCTCATCAGTGCGGACCTGCTGTGCGGGCTGACGCCGCGCGCCGGGAACTTCGACGGTCACTATTTCATCATCGAACCGGCCCTCAGCAGCAGCCTTGGCAGCCTTCATCTGCGAGTGATAGGCGAACTCGTCCTGCTCCTCGCGGCTGAGGTTGTATTCCGAACGTAGGTTCTCGGCCGTCTCAAGCATGCCCCCGGGCACCGGAAAATCATCGCCGCCAGCGGTGATCCGGCCACGCGCGAGACGGTCAGTCAATTGCACACTGTCGCCTTTAATACCCGAGCGCAGACCGAGCGCATAATGCTCGCAGTTGGTCATCGACTCGGCACCGCCGGCGATCACCAGCGTGTCGACGCCGGTGGAAACTTGCATGATGCCGTTGAGAACGGCCTGCAATCCTGAGCCGCAGCGACGATCGATCTGCGAACCGCCGGTCTGCACGCCGAGCCCCGCGTTGAGTGCAGCTACCCGGCCGATGGCAGGGCTTTCGCCGTTGGGATAACACTGGCCAAGGATGACGTCATCGACGTCACCTTCCTTGAGTCCGGTGCGTTCGATTAGCCCCTTCAGTGCCGCAGATGCCAGTGCGCCAGCATCGAGCGGGCTGAACTGGCCGCGGAAGGCGCCGACTGCGGTTCGGATAGGTTCGCAAATGACAACATCGGACATGGTGGCGGCCCTTCTAGACTGATAGTGGCTGGCCTCGATATTACGGTTTGCCGTCCGATCAGCGCGGGCCGGTCCCAGCCCAGGTCTCAAGCTAGCCGTCCACCTGGCCAGTACTGCAGGACAAGAAAAACTCCCCGTCGAGTCCAGCCAAAATCGTTATCCTGCCGAAAGGCGTATCGACCTGGACCGCCGTTCGCTTCCAAATCATGGATCGATGTCATCGGGGACTTCCAGATCCGCGCGGTCGGCCCATTCTAGGAGTGGCTCGATCGAGAACACGTGGTCGTCAATCTGGGCGTGCAGGTCACCGATGTCGGCATACCGCGCAGGCATTGTCGCGATGGTGAAATCTGCGGTTTCGCAGTCGTCGATTTCTGACCAGCGCACGGGCGCGCTGACCCGGCCGTCGGGGGTGCCGCGCACTGAGTATGCCGCTGCGATCGTGTGATCGCGGGCGTTTTGGTTGTAATCGACGAAGAGATCTTTGGGGTCTCGATCTTTGCGCCACCAGGTTGTGGTCACCTCATCGGGTGCGCGGCGTTCGACCTCGTGGGCGAACGCGAGCGCAGCACGGCGAACCTGCTTGAAGCCGTATTCGGGCGCTATGCGTACATAAATATGCATGCCGCTTCCCCCTGAGGTTTTCGGATATCCGGTCGCGCCGAGATCATCGAGCACTTCATGTGCCACGTGGGCAACCCGGCGCACGCGCGCCCAGTCGCACTCAGGTCCGGGGTCAAGATCAATGCGCCACTCATCGGGCTTCTCGGTGTCAGCGCGGCGGGAGTTCCAGGGATGAAACTCCACCGTCGACATCTGCACTGCCCAGATCACGCTCGCCAACTCCGTCACGCATAGTTCGTCCGCTGTACGATTCCACCGCGGAAATTCCAACCGGACAGTTTCAAGCCAGGGTGGCGCGCCGTGTGGAATCCGCTTCTGATGGACCTTTTCGCCCGTCACCCCGGTGGGAAAGCGATGCAACATGCATGGTCGCTCACGCAGCGCGTTGACGATCCCGTCACCCACGGATAGGTAGTAATTCACCAGATCGCGCTTGGTCTCGCCCCGTTCGGGGAAATACACCCGGTCGGGATTGCTGATGCGGATTGTGCGCGGGCCCACGTCAAGTTCGATCGCCGGGCTATTGTCCTTCGCCATGCGAATACGCTATCGGACATTGGCACAGAACGGAGCCCGCGCGCGAGGTCGCCGTACTAGATCTCTGCTTGAGCCATTTTGCGCAACTCAGCGACCTTGATCTTGGTGCCGTTCGTACCGGTCGTCACCGGCATTGAATCGATAATGCGGATCTGCTCGGGCACCTTGAATGTGGCCAGCGTATCGGCGCACCAGGTGCGTAACTCCGCCGCGCTGACTTCGCTACTGAGGACGACAAAGCCCACGGCCCGATCTGCGCCGTCGTCGCCCTTGACGCCCACGACTCGCGCATGCTCCACCGCCGGGTGCGCGAGTAGCCGTACTTCGATTTCATAGGGGTCGACGAGATAGCCCCGAAGTCGCAGCACATCGCCCATTCGGTTGATGAACGTGAAGCTGCGATCGTCGGTCATCCGGCCGAGATCACCGCTTTTGAGCCAGCCATCGGCGGTGAAGTTCGAGATCATCGCGTCGGGATTTCCCAGGTAAGCATCGACCACGGGTGGACCGGCAAACTGCAACTCACCGTCAGTATCCAGTGGCAGCACCTCGTCGGTGGCTGGATCGGCGATCCGAACCCCGTAGTCCGCGGACACCAGTCGGCCGCCTGGTGTGTACCTCAGTGAAATCGGATCGTCGACGTTGCGACGGGTCATCAAGGCGAAAAGCTCAGACATCCCATAAACCCCAAGGCACGCCGCGTTATAGGTCTGCGCTGCCCAGGCAGCGATCTGCGGCACTTTGCCCATGAAGTTGGCAATGCCGCCGATGCGCCACGTCGAAAGATCCTCTTGCGAGCTCTCCCACGCGGTCCGTAAACGGACCATCATGTCATCGCCAGCAAACATGTGGGTCACTGCGTACTTGGCCATATTGGCGAGAATCTGCGATTCGTTGAAGACTGGCTCGAGCAAAACTTTGGCCCCGCTGGCCAGCGCCCCATAGACGCAGGTGAAACCAAAAACACCGGTGAGTGGAAGCATTCCCGTGGCACAGTCGCCATCGTGCATTTCGTACGTGTCGCGCACCGCAAGCGCGTGGTGAATAACGCCACTTTGCTTGTGTGCCGCCAGTTTCGGCAATCCAGTCGAGCCAGAGGTGGTGAAGGCCGCCATCAGTTGATCTCGATGATCACCCGTCGATTCGTCGAGCACCTCGGTGCCGTAGCTGAATGACCAGGCACCAGCGCCGCAGTCGTATTTCTCCGGGGCCTCCACGGGTGGCGCGTGGGGGCCCGCGACGACCGCGACCTTAGGCGGCGCGACATCAGATGCGGCGACTGCCTTATGCAAGCGTTCGAGCAGGTCGAGGCCAACAAACTCGTGCGCAACCACAATGATCTTAGGTCGCGAGTGCGACAGCAAGTGCGCAACATCATCGACGTTATAGCGCGTATTCACGCCGATGATGTGCGCGCCGAGCATCGTGGCACCAATCTGAAAAGTCAGTCCATGACTCCAGTTCGGCAGCCAGATCGCGATGCAGTCGCCGGCTTCGATGCCATTGCTCAGCAGCTGATGGGCGACGTTGCCCGATAGGCGCACCAGGTCTCGCCGTGTTAATAGCTTGTCACCAGCAGGATCTGGGTCGATCACACTAATCGCGTCTGGGTCTTCAGCGGCCTTGTCGCGTAGGATGCAGTAGAGGTCCGGGTCATCCAATGGGCCGGTTTCACGCTTCGGCATCCGGTCATCCTCTCGGTGAGTGATGGCTTAATTCTATAGAGTCGCCCCTGCGGACTAGAGGCGCACGGGGTGATGGACCTCTGGAATGTCTGGCTTGATCCGATCTTCGACAAAGATGCCATGCCAGATGAGGAAGATGAGCACCGTCCAAATCTTGCGTGATAGATCAATGGGACCCGTTCGGTGCGCATCGAGCATGCGTTTTATCTCGGGCAGATCGATCAGATCGTCCGCCTGCGAGCTAGCGATGATCTCGGCGGCCCAGTCGTACAGTTCGTCCTTGAGCCAGTGCCGAGTGGGCACGGGAAAGCCGAGTTTGCGGCGATTGTAGATATGCGGCGGAACGATCTGTTTGACTGCTTGGC
>JBDTCL010000358.1:0-10637 GCA_039923595.1 Antricoccus sp.
CCCGCATCCTGGTACGCCGCAATCACCCGCTCAGCCATGGTTTGCACTAGGCGGTGTCGGTCGAATCAGGAGCCGAAGCAGTGGTGCCATCGATCGGTTCAAGCGGCTCTGACTGCTTGCGACTGGAGCGCAGTCGCAACGCCCGGAAAATGTAGTCGACTCCGGTCACGAGAGTGAGAATTATGGCGATCGCCATAAACCACCAGCGCACTGCGGCGAAGAAGCCCGCAAGCGGCAAAACGTACATCCAGACCGCGAGTGACTGGATAAAAGTTTTGGCCTTGCCGCCGCGGCTTGCCGCAATCACGCCGTATCGGATCACCCAGAAACGCAACAGCGTGACGCCGATTTCACGGGCCAAGATCACTATTGTGACCCACCAGGGCAGCTCGCCGAGAATAGAAACACCCACCAGCGCCGTGCCGATGAGCGCTTTGTCGGCGATGGGGTCGGCCATCTTCCCGAAATCAGTGATCAGGCCGCGGCTGCGGGCGATATCTCCGTCGAGTTTGTCGGTGATGATGGCGATGGCGAAGACTCCTGCCGCCGCTAGGCGCCAACGGTCGTTGTGACCATCCTGTTGGAGCAGGAATACAGCGAATACCGGTACCAGCAACAGCCGCAACGCGGTGAGCCCATTAGCAATATTGAAGATACTGACGTCGCGAATCGGCGACGAGTCCCGCTCCGGCGCCACGAGACTCACGCATTCCCAGCTACGGGCGTCGCGATGAGGTCAATACCGTCGGTGGCGATCACCTCAGCGCGCAGTATGTCACCGACGGCGATTGTGGCGAGATCGAATCCTTCCAGCATCGTGCTGCCATCGACTTCCGGACCTTGGTGCTCAGCGCGTCCTTCGCAAAAATCAGGTCCGATTTGTTCGACCAGGACATCGACCCGCTCACCGATACGATCTTCAGCACGCTGCGCAGTTAGCTCTTCGACGAGCGAGGAAAAATACTCAACTCGCGCGTCGATCTCATGCTTGTCGATCTTGCCGTCAAAATCGGCAGCCGCCGTCCCATCCTCGTCTGAATATCCAAAGACGCCAACGGCATCTAGTCGGCCGTCGGTGAGGAAACGTTCCAGCTGGGCTAAGTCTTCTGCATTTTCACCCGGGAAGCCAACGATGATGTTGGTTCGAAAGCCGACATAGGGATTAATCGCACGGGCGTGCTCGATCAAGGTCAAAAAGCCGTCAGTCGAGCCAAATCGTTTCATCCGCCGAAGGACCGCCGCTGAGGAATGTTGAAAGGAGATATCAAGGTATGCTGCCGCATTGCGCGCGCCGAGCAACGTTTCCAGTAAACCTGGGCGTATTTCAGCCGGTTGTAAATAGGCAACCCGAAATCGTGCAAGCTCATCGAGCCCACCAAGCCGGTCGATCAATGACTCCAGCAATCGGACGTCGCCAAGATCTTTGCCGTACGAGGTCGAGTTTTCGCTGACGAGCACAAGCTCCTTGACACCATCAGCGATTAACCAGCGTGCTTCATCAATGATGTCCTCCGGCGGCCGCGAGACAAACGATCCTCGAAATGCCGGAATTGCGCAAAAAGTACAGCGTCGGTCGCAGCCACTGGCGAGCTTTAATGGTGCCACTGGACCGCCGGTCAGACGCTTGCGCATCACTCGCGGACCGGAGGCGGGGATCCCGCGGGTATCGCTTAGCCCGTGGCCGGGCATTGATAAGGCCTGTGCGGCAGCTGGTCGTTCAACAGGACTGATCGGCAGCAGGGTGCGTCGATCGGTCGGGGTGTGGGCAATCAGCGGCCGGCCCTCAAGGACGTCATCGAGTCGCTCAGAGATATCGACATAATCATCGAAGCTAAGGACGGCATTGGCTTCAGGAAGTTGGGCGGCAAGATCCTTGCCGTACCGTTGTGCTAGACAGCCGACCGCCACCACCTTCGCGCCGCTATCGGCGGCAGCGAGCAGCGCATCTATCGAGTCCTTCTTTGCCGCATCGATAAAGCCGCAGGTATTGACCATGATGACGTCCGTATCGTCGTCATCACCGTCGGTCAGTTCCCAACCACCGGCTTCTAGACGGCCCGCTAGTTCTTCTGAATCGACGTCATTACGGGCGCAGCCCATAGTGAGCACCGAGACTCTACGGCGGTGAGGAGCGGGTGGGGTCACCAAACAAGTCTAGTGCGCTGGCTGCGTGTTGTCTGGTGTGGCCATGGACTATTGCGCGCTGCCGCGTAACGATGCGATGACATCGGCTAAATCGTCGCCCTTGGCAAGCACATCGCGCGGCTTGGAGCCCTGCGATGGACCGACAATTCCACGGCCTTCCAAAATGTCCATAATCCGGCCGGCCTTGGCAAATCCGACGCGCAGCTTGCGTTGCAGCATCGACGTTGAGCCCAGACCACTGGTAATGATGATCTCCGCCGCAGCACAAACGTCTTCGAGGTCATCACCGATGTCATCACTGAGATTCTTTTTGGTGGCGGCTGCGGGCGCGGTAGCGAGAACTTCGTCGCGATACTCCGGTTCTCGCTGCGACTTCGCCATATTGACGACGGCCTCGATCTCCTCGTCGGATACGAACGCGCCTTGGAGTCGCTGCGGGCTGCTTGCTCCGGGGCCCAGATACAGCGCATCACCTTTACCAATCAGCTTCTCGGCACCAACCTGGTCCAAGATGACCCGGCTGTCCGTCGAGGACGAAGTGGTGAACGCTAAGCGACTAGGAACATTGGTTTTGATCAGGCCGGTCACGACGTCGACCGACGGTCGTTGAGTGGCCAGCACGAGATGAATTCCGGCGGCCCGAGCTTTGGCAGTAATCCGCACGATGCAGTCCTCGACGTCGCGCGGGGCAACCATCATCAGATCAGCAAGTTCGTCGACTACTGTCACGATGTACGGGTACGGCTTGTATTCACGTTCGCTGCCCGGTGGGGTCGTGATCTGACCATTGCGCACCTTGCGATTGAAATCATCGATATGCCGAACTCGAGAAGCGCCCATGTCTTGGTAGCGCTGCTCCATTTCTTCGACCAACCAAACGAGCGCATTCGCCGCCTTCTTCGGGTCGGTGATGATCGGCGTGATCAGATGCGGGATCCCTTCATACGGTGTCATCTCAACCATCTTTGGGTCGATCAGTATGAGCCGTACTTGATCTGGAGTGGCACGCAGCAGCAACGAGACGAGCATGGAATTGATTGCCGACGACTTGCCGCCGCCGGTGGCACCTGCGACCAACAGATGCGGTGTTTTAGCAAGATTTGTGGCCACGAACCGGCCTTCGACATCTTTTCCCAGCCCGACGAGCAGCGGGTGGGTGTCGCTAGTCGTTGAGGATGCCCGCATAACATCGCCTAGAACGACCATCTCTCGGTCGGTATTCGGGATCTCGATACCCATCGCGGATTTGCCGGGGATCGGCGCAAGAATACGAATATTGCTGTTGGCGACGGCGTACGCGATGTTGTCTTGCAGATTCTTGACTGCGCCGACTTTGACCGATGGTCCGAGTTCCACCTCGTAGCGCGTAACGGTAGGTCCGCGGGTGAATCCGACAACGTCGGCATCGACCTTGAACTGGTCAAAAACGCCGTTAATCGAATCAATTGCTGCGTCATTCGCCTTGGTATGCGTCTTATGGGCAGGGCCGACCTTCAGAGCCGTTGTCGGCGGCAATTGGTATTCACCCTCTACCGGCTCAATAGCCAGCTGCTCACCCTTGCCGGTCGGCGCGGGACCGAGTGTTGATTCAGTGAGATCGTCAGGTTCAACCTCAGCCGTCGACTCGGCTCTAGCGCTCGGGTCGGTCGCGCGCGTGCGCCACGTCTTCGGTGCCTCATTCGCATCATCAGTGGCCGGGATAGCCGTGTCGTCATCGTCGGGCTTTGCCAGGCTTGATTGACGACGGCGAGATGAACGCCGAAGCCTCATGCTACCCAGATCAACCTCCCCCATTTGATCAGGTGTTGCCGCGTGGCCGGTCACTTCACTGTCTTGCTCGCTTGCCGCATTTTGACCGAGCAACCACCGCCCGAGGTGGTACAACCGACTGGGTATGAGTTTTAGCGGTGTCGCGCTTAGCACCAGAATGCCGAAGATTGCGACGAGGACCAAGATGAGTGCACCGACGACGGCTGATGCGCCAGAGCCGAAGGCGCCACCAGCGAATGCGCCGAGCGCGCCACCTGCTCGGCGCCGACTTTCATCCGAACGCGGCGAGCCGAATGCGATATGCAATATTCCTTGTAACGCCATGATGAGCGCGACCCAGCCGATCGCGAGTCGTCCGAAATTGTCTGGGTTGCCAGCGCTGCGAAAGAGCTTCAAGGCCGAGCACATCAGCACGATGGGAATAAATGTCGCTCCCCCGCCAGCGAGCCATAACAATGCGTTATTGAGCCCACCCCACATCCCAGAGGTGGCCCGCAGCCAGACGCACAACGCAACCGCAACCGCGATAAAAATCAACAGCAAGCCGGTGGCATCACGGTGTTTAGCGCGAGCGTGCGCGAGAACCACAGCTTCGTCAGTACGCGCTTCGGATTTCGCCGTCGCCTTTGGATCTTCGCTTGCCTTCGCATCGGCAATTGCCGGGTGCGCTCCGATCCGGAAGATTCCAGCGACCGCAGCGGCAAGGGCGCCCCAGACCGCCAAGAGCAACCGACCGACGCCTGCGCTGGCCTTAACCAGGATGTTTGAGGTGGCTGGCGCGCTTACGGAACTGGCGCGACGACGAGGTGCGCTCGACCGGCCGCGCGCCGAACCGCTGCGCGCGTTACTGCGGCCTTTCGGCTTGGTTGGCGGGGCCTGACGAGTTGGCATGCGCTCAGCCTAGTCGCTTAGGCCACACAAACCTCATTAGTCACACGCGTGTTCTGATCCGCAGGCCAAAGTTGTCTCAGACGTCAAGCACAGTCGGCACAATCATTGGTCGCCGACGGTAGGTATCAGCAACCCATTTGCCCACCACGCGACGCGCTCCCTGCGCCAGCCTGTGGGTGTCAGTAACGCCGTCCTCGAGTTGCCGCTTGATCTCGTCGTCCACCTTCGGACCGACAGCGTTAACTATGGCTGGGTCATCTGCGAAACCACGAGCAGTCACGTGCGTCGGCCTGACCAAAACCGCGTTGTAACTGGAGATCACTACCGTGCACGCGACGAAACCCTCATCTCCGAGGATGAGACGATCGCGCAGCGCGTCTTCGCCAACATCACCGACCACATTGCCATCGACATAGACCATTCCGCACTCGACATGGCCAGTGATCCGAGCGTGTCCATCAACGAGATCAATCACATCGCCGTCTTCACACAGCACGATGTTGTCCTTAGCAACGCCGGTAAGCGCCGCCAGTTTTCCGTGCGCACGCAAATGCCGCCACTCGCCATGGACCGGCATTACATTTGACGGCTTAGTCATATTGAGCAAATACAGCAATTCCCCGGCCGGGGCGTGGCCAGAAACATGGACAAGCGCCACATCCTTATGCACCACGGTCGCGCCAATCCGATTGAGGCCGTTGATTACCCGGTATACCGACGTCTCGTTTCCGGGAACCAGCGATGAGGCGAGGATGACCGTGTCGTCATCGGTGATGCTGATTTGTCGATGCGAACCGCCGGCCATCCGGGCCAGCGCCGAGAGCGGCTCGCCCTGAGAGCCAGTGGAAACGATGACGATTTGTGACGGGTCCATCTTTGCTGCTTCGTCCATCGAGACCATCAGACCCGGCGGAACGTGAAGTACTCCAAGATCACCAGCAACCGCCATATTGCGCACCATCGATCGCCCTACATAGGCGACCTTGCGACCGGGGCGGTGCGCGGCATCGAGTACTTGTTGAACGCGATGCACATGTGAGGCGAAGCAAGCGACGATCACTCGGGCACTGGCTTTGTCGATGATCGTATCGATGACCGGGCCAATATGGGTCTCAGCTGTCACGAACCCCGGTACCTCGGCGTTAGTCGAATCAGACATCAGCAGATCAATGCCCTCTGAGCCAAGCCGGGCAAATCCTGCGAGGTCGGTAATACGACCATCAAGTGGAATCTGGTCCATCTTGAAATCGCCGGTATGCAGCACAATCCCCGCGCCAGTTCGGACCGCGACTGCCATGGCATCAGGGATCGAATGGTTGACGGCGAAAAACTCCAGCTCAAACGGGCCAAAGTTGATGCGATCGCCCTCAAGAACTTCATTGAGTACTGGCTTTATCCGGTGCTCACGCAACTTGGCAGCAATCAATGCATTGGTGAACCTGGAGCCAACGATCGGAATATCTGGTCGCTCGCGCAACAAAAACGGCACACCACCGATGTGGTCCTCGTGACCGTGGGTAAGCACGATCGCCTCGATCTGATCAAGACGGTCGCTGTATGCCGACCAGTCCGGCAGGATCAGATCGATACCCCGCTGATCATCCTCGGGAAATAGGACGCCGCAATCGACGACCAGGAGGCGACCTTCGTACTCGAACATCGCCATATTTCGGCCGATTTCACCTAGGCCCCCCAGCGGTACGACCCGAAGACCGTTGCGAGGTAATGCAGGAGGTGCAGATCGTTGCTTCGGTGCGCTCACGCAGTAATTCCATTCAGCCCGCAGGCCTCGACGATGCTCATCCACTGAGCGGTTTGCTCAGGGGTTTCGGCTAGTAGTGGTAGCCGCATATGTGTGGTGGCGATTAAGCCGCGCGCATGCGCGACCGCTTTGGCCCGGATGGCGCCCTGCGATTGCGGTGACATGATCGCAGCGACAGCGGGTATTAGACGGTTATGTATCTCGCGCGCTTTCGGTAGGTCACCGATGTCCATCGCCGCGATCAATGCCCGATAGTCGCTTGCGAAACCGTGCGCGACAACGCTAATCATACCAACCGCTCCATGGGCGAGAAAGCTCAAATTGTCCGCGTCGTCACCGCAGTAATACATCAGATCGGTCCGTCGCATGACATCGGTGGAGGCGAAAATATCACCTTTAGCGTCCTTGACCGCCACAATCCGATCATGTTCTGCCAGGCGCAGTAATGAATCGGTGGTGATCGCGATCGCACTCCGGCCTGGAATGTCATACAAAACGACCGGCAGATCGGTGGCATCAGCGAGCGCTTCGAAGTGCGCTATAACGCCGCTTTGAGGAGGCTTGTTGTAGTACGGCGTGACAGCGAGAACCGCGTCGGCGCCGGCGCGCTGCGCATCATGGGCCGACTTGATCACATGCGCGGTTTCGTTGCCCCCGATACCGGCCAACAACTTAATAGTGTCGCCGACAACAGCGCGCACGCACGTGAGCAGATCGATCTTTTCCTGGTCGCTGGTCGTCGGTGCTTCACCGGTCGTGCCCGAGATGCATAGTCCGTCGCAGCCATCTGCCACCAATTGCGCAGCCAATTTCTCGGCAGCGGCGAAATCAAGCACGTTGTCATCGGTAAACGGAGTCACCATGGCGGTGACGAGTCGCCCGGCGGGCGGCGTGGAAGTACTCATGAGGTTAGATTACCGCCCGCGTGTCAGATTCCCCGCTTCGATTGACGCAACGCTTCAATATCGGCGGTATCGCCAAGCAGTTGCACCTGCGCCTGAGCATCACGGCCAAAAAGAAACATCGTCACCTCATCAGGCGACCCGCTCACGGTCACTGAATGACCATCTTTCGCCTCCTTCGCCACTACAGCAGCGCCGTTGCCAAAGTCAAGCTTGACTCCGACAGGTGACTGGCGGGTGAGCAGTTTTGCCATTGAGCCCAATCGGCTGCGTAGTGCTGCGTATCGCTGACCGTCTGCAGGTCGTGGCTGCCAACCATCTTGAGCACGCCGGACATCCTCGTGGTGAACGAAGAACTCGATTGTGTTCATCAGGTCGTCGACTTTGCTGATGACCGCTGGGGATAGTCGCGGCGGGCCTTGGCGTAGCTGCGTGAGCACGGAAGCCCACGGCCGTGCAGCAGTAGCCTTCTGGACTTTGGCTGTGTACTTCGCCATCACAGGGACAAACATTCCCGGTAACGCATCCAACCGGCGCTCGCGAATAATCAAATGCGCCGTCAGATCACGAGTGCGCCAATCGCCGCATAACGTGGGCTCGTCGGGACCTAACGCTAGCAATAGAGCACAGAGCTGAGCGCGTTCGTCTTGTGCGGTGCTCATGAGTTCTCCTTCGGCAGCAGCCACCTACGCTACCCGCCGCTCCTTGCGCGGTCGCTAGTTGCCCAGCAGTGGCGCAAGATCACCGGACTGGCGCACCTCGATCGAGCTTAGGCCCAGCCAATACGCCATCTGCTTTAGCTGTTCGTCTAATTGAGCCCCCACATAGCGTGGGTCGACGCGGCGGCGAGGTTCCAGATGCGCACTTTGGACTAGCAGCGACGAACTAGATCGATCCGCTTTCAAATCGACCCGGGCAACAAGTTGCTCGTCGAGCAGAAACGGTAAGACGTAATAACCGTGCACCCGCTTGGCCTTCGGCGTGTAGATCTCAATGCGATAGCGCAAATCCCAGAGCACCTCAGTTCGCTGCCGCTCCCAAATTAGCGAATCAAAAGGTGAAAGCAGCGCTCGAGCTGCGATCCGCCGCGCGAATCGAGCATCTCGATGCAAGTACCACTGTCCATCCAGTCCCCTAATCGTGACCTCAGTCAAGATGCCTTGGTCGATCAAATCCTGGATATAGGAAGATATTTTTAGTCCGCGCAGCCTGAAATAGTCCTTCAGATGACGCTCGGTGGCGATGCCATGCGCCGCTGCGGCAAGCTCGATCAAGGAGCGCTGCGCGTCCGGACCACTCGGCGTCGGCTGCGCAAGAATCGCGGGCGGAATCACCCGTTCGGGAATGTCGAAAACTCGCTCGAATTGCGAATTTCGTCGAACGCAGGCGATTTGCCCGGATATGAATAGGTGCTCCAGCACCACCTTGCCGTCGTGCCAGCCCCACATCTGACCACGCTGCTTGCCAGTTCGCGCGGGCGCGAACCGACTCGCGGTGGTCTCTCCGTGATCAGCGATGAACTGCAGCGCATCGGTCGCGATGGACTCCTTAGCCGCCCGTAGCTGCTCAAAACGTCCATCGGCAAAAGCACGCTGCTGCAGCATGCGCCAGCGCATCAGCGGATACTGCTCGATCGGCGAAAAAGACGCCATATGCGCCCAGTATTCAAAGACCCGGCGCCGTGGCGCAGCCAACGCGTCTAACAGCGCCCGGTCATAACTGCCAAGCCGCGCAAAAGCAGGCAGATAATGTGCACGACTGAGCACATTTACCGAATCGATCTGCAGAACCTTGACGCGCTCGTACATCCGCAGCAGGTGACGGGCCGTGACCGCACCGGACGGAGCTCGGTCAGCAAACCCCTGGGCGGCGAGCGCTACTCGCCGCGCGAGCGGTATCGACAACTCTGTGCGTTTCATAACCGACATTCTTCTCGGACGGCGGCGGCATTCTCCGTTCCGGTCTAGTACCGACTAGGCTAATCGCCGTGGCAGATGCACATGTACGTGAGGCACGTCCCCAAGACGCCGACGAGATTGGCCGAATCCTGGTCGATACGTGGCGTCAGGCTTACGCCAAAATCCTGCCGACCTCAGCATTACAGCAGCTCGACCAAGCCGAGGCAGCGCAAGCATGGCGGCTGGCGATCACCAATCCGCCGGGCCCTGGTCATCAAGTTTTTACCGCTTACGAACGATCAACCACCGGTGAGCAGATCGTCGGCTTCCTGGCGATCGCGCCTCCGGCAGAAGATGAAAAAGCCATTAACGCACCGACAGCCGAAGTCGCGACGGTACTAGTGGAGCCTCGATGGGCCCGCCGTGGACACGGCTCTCGACTGCTTTCGGCAGCAGTGGCAATCGCCGCAGCAGGCAAAGCTGATCAGCTGATTTGTTGGCTACCGATGAAAGACAAGGCCAGTGCGGCATTTCTGCAGTCAGCCGGTTGGGACCGCGACGGCTGGACCCGTACCCTTGACGCAGGCGGAACCGACCTCATCCAACAGCGTTTCGCAACAGATATTTCGCAATCCGCGACCGATCCAGCCGGTCGCACCGAACTTCCGGTGGTGAATTGATGGGTGATCGACGCAGCCCTCTTGAAATCGCGCTGCGTACCGTCATCGTAGGCATTCCGTTTCGGTTGATCAGTCAGCTAAAGGTGACAGGTCGAGAACATATTCCCAAGACCGGGCCGGTCATCATTGTCGCCAACCATCTGTCCGCTGCCGACGCAATCGTCGTGCCGGTGGCGACGGGTCGCCCAGTGTGCTTCATGGGCAAAGCCGAATACTTCGACCGATCAACGCTCAAGGGCAAAGCGATGGCAAGCTTTATGAACAGCATCGGCACTATCCCGGTCGAGCGATCGGGCGGTCGAGCCGCCTTGGCCTCTCTTGATGCCGCACAGCAGGCGCTGAGCGAAGGCAAAGTCTTTGCCCTCCATCCCGAAGGCACCCGCTCACCGGACGGCCGGCTATACCGCGGCCGGACCGGAGCCGCGCGGCTCGCCCTCAAAACAGGCGCGCCGCTCTTGCCGTGCGGGATTGTCGGCACTGACAAGCTGCAACCGGCAGGCCAAAGATTTCCGCACCCCGCTAAGGTGACGGTCCGATTCGGACCGCTGATCTTGCCGACGGACTACACCGAAGGCACCGCTGCCTCACG
>JBDTCL010000359.1:0-6920 GCA_039923595.1 Antricoccus sp.
TGGTTGGCGGCGGTGCAGCTACCCGTGATCGCTCATAAGGGGAATTGAAACTTTCCAGCGGAGCGCTCGCGGATGAGATCGAGGGTGTCCTTGCCTTCGAGCTTGGCGGTGGATTCCGCCACCGCCCAGGCATAGATCCCTTTGGACATCGTCGATGTCGCTCGTTTTTGAAGGGCCTCAAATATCTCGACACGGATGGCATGTATGGCGAGATTGTCTGGTTCGGCGTCGGTGGCCATTTGGATCAGCCGTGCTGCGACGCGCTCGTCCCCGTGGCTGATCTCCTTGCGAGCCTTGCCGGCAACGGCGTCCACGCCACCCGCTAGATCGACGATCGCCTGCCCCATTAGCGAGCGCTCGGCTGGCTTGAGGCTTGATGGATCGCCGTCATACCAGCCACCGTAAAGTCGCCACAGGTTGCGCACTACGAACTCCGGCTCGTCATACGTGGGCCGCAGGTATGGCTTATCGGTGAATTTGCTCGGCACCGTGATCGCATGCAAGGCCGCGTCGAGTGTCGAACCAGCATTCAAGAACTCGAGGGTCTGCTCGTGCAGAAACTCAAGATATTCCGCTGTGTTGGTCATCGCTTCGACGATCCGGTCCTTGCCAACGATGGGCAGACCGTGACCTGGGAGCAGATATTCTGCTCCCAGTGCTGCTATTTCGCGGAGTTTTTCAGCCCACTTGAGGGCATACCGTTGCACCTTTTGCGGATTGCCGGCATTTGGACTGGACCAAATAAAGAAGTCGCCGACGCAGACCACGTCGTGGTCGGGAAACCAACCGATGACCGCGTCGTCAGTCTCGCCATAACCGTGCGAGAGGTGCGCGGTAAGTCCGCCTTGGGAGATGGTCAGTCGATCGTCAAATGTTTCATCGGGATAGCGATAGCTTGTCGGCCATTGCAGGTCGGGCAGCTGGAACTGCCGCTGATTGATGATGGTGTTGTAACCGTTGGTTGCGATATACCGATCAAATCGGGTTGACACAGCGGAATGCGCAATGACCGTGGGCCGCTTTGTGCCGTTGTTCGCGGATTCATCATCGAAACTCGCAGTGCCGCAGACGTGATCGAGGTGACCGTGCGAATAGATCGCGCGATTCAAGGGTGCGTCGGTGAGTGCGCGGGTTGCAGTGAACAAAGCGCCGGCCGTGGGGCGCGAGCCGGTGTCAAACATCAGTATGCCATCGTCGGTCTGGAAAATATAGGCATTCGCGAAGGCTGGCCACATATGAACGCGATCGACGATGCGGTGCAGGCCCGCTCGACGAAGCTCACCAGTGTTGTACGCCTTGGGCGAAGATTCTTCACGCCAAACCTCGTCGGCGTATTGCAAGATGTCCATTAGCTTCCTCGCTCTCGAATTAAGAGTACTGCGCGAAATCCTTCACGCGATCCCGGTGCACGACTCGAAAGCTCAGCTCACTGTCACCCTGCGAAAGTGCGGACTCGACAGCCCCCAGACGCACGGCAAAATCTAGCTCAACCGCGAGATAACTCCGAAGACAACCTAGCGGATCCGTTAGATAACTCTGAAGTGCGAGTGGTAGCGCCGTGAATGATGCGCGCGTGGCGTCGCGATTGAGTCAAGTGATCGAATCGATTCAGGGGCCTACTGCTTAACTACTCGTCGCTCGATACGATCGATGAGTGGCCGGTGCGCGAGAGCGCTTTGGACGCACTTTTCACCGATCCCTCACCCCTCTGAGGAGCGCAACTTCATGGAAACGAATGCCGCTGTGCTGAGGGCCGCCGATGGCCCCTACGCGATGGAAAAAATCACGCTGCCAGATCCAGGTGCTGGAGAAGTATTGGTGCGCATCGTCGGGGCCGGAATGTGCCATACCGATGTGTTGCCACGCGCGGGTGCGGCCTTCGTCGGTCCGCCGATTGTCACCGGTCATGAGGGCTCGGGAGTTGTCGAGGCGGTCGGTCCAGGTGTCACGGTCATCCAGGTCGGCGATCATGTCTGCCTGTCTTTCGATTCGTGCGGTCAATGCAAATCGTGCCAGGGTGGCGTACCGGCTTATTGCGTGCAGTTCATGGCGCGGAACCTTTCGGGTGTTTCTGTGGACGGCGCCATCGGCGGCAAGGATTCGACCGGTGCCGCAGTCAAGACACGGTGGTTCGGGCAATCATCGTTTGCTGAATATTGCATTGCAACAGAACGCAACGCCGTCGTGGTGGATAAGTCGCTGCCGCTTGAGAAACTCGGGCCGCTCGGCTGCGGCGTGCTGACGGGCGCGGCGTCGATCGCGGTCGCTCTTGGTTTTCAAGCAGGGAGCAGTCTCGTAGTCTTCGGGGCCGGTGCGGTCGGGCTAGCGGCAGTGATGGCAGCGAAAGTTCTGGAGGCGAGTTCGATTATTGCCGTCGATCTGCAAGAGCATCGGCTGGAAGCGGCAACGCAATTCGGCGCGACGCAAACGTTGAATGGTGGCGATTCGGAACTAGTCACTAAAATCCAGGAGATCACCGGCGGTGGCGCTGACTATGTCTTTGACACCACGGGCATTCCGCAGGTGATGTCTAACGCGATTGCTGCATTACGACTGGGCGGAAAAGCTGGGTTTGTTGGTGTTCAGCGTGGTGATCTAGTCATCGGCCCCAGTGATCAAACAGGCAAAGCCGTATTCAACATCCTTGAGGGCGCAACAGATCCGCAGACATTCATTCCACAAATGATTCATTGGTGGCAAGCGGGGAAGTTCCCGTTCGACAAGATGATCGAGTCCTTTCCGATGAGCCAGATCAACGAAGCTGAGCAAGCATCCCTATCGGGAAGGACAATTAAGCCGGTTCTGATCCCAGATTCATGATCGCGCACGTGCCATCGAGAGATTGCCGCCGATCGCTCGGTCGCTCAGTGACCAGTGAAATTCGGATCACGTCGCTCGAGAAAGGCCGCAACGCCCTCGCGATGATCCTCGGAGGCAAAACACGTTGCAAGCGCGGCTCGAGTGGCTAGTCGGTGTTCCTCGGCAGTGCGGTCCAAACCGGCATACATCAACTCTTTGACTAAGCGGGTGGCCATCGGGGATCCCTGGGACAACGAGCGTGCCTCCGCGAGCGCACGATCGAGGAGGTCCTCTGGCGCGACGACGGCAACGACAAAACCAATCTTAAGCGCTTCATCGGCCGACATGAAATCACCCGAGAGCACGTAGCGCAATGCCGCCATCAGACCGATTGCCGAGGCAGCAAATACGATGCGGCTCTGGTGTCAGGGACCAGTCCGCGTTTGACGAAGTTCCACGCGATCCGCATCCGATCGCTTGCAATGCGCACATCAGCCTGGGTTGCGATTTCAGCGCCTAATCCAACGGCCGGGCCATCGATCGCAGCGACGACAGGTTTCGGGCAGGACTGCACCATCCAGTTATTTCCGGTGTCGCTACCGCCGCGCTGATCTGACTTGGTTTGCGTGAGGTCAACTAGATCGGTTCCAGCGCAGAATGCGCCGCCAGCGCCCGTGATCACCACTGCGAGAACCTGATCGTCCTCGGTCGCGCGGCGCATCGTCTCGCGAAATAATGCCAGTGCGCTCCAACTCAAGGCATTGCGTCGATGTGGGCGATTGATCGTTACGATTGCGATCCGATCGCGCACCTCATACAAGATTTCGTCGGCCACCGCTAACTCCTGCCCAATCCAGTCCACCATCGGTGGGGGTGTCGGTAACGATACGTGCCGGTTATCGTTGCGAAAACGCCGCAGATCGCGGCGGCGATCAAGGAGGGTCATCACATGGGCAGCGATGTGCGGTATGAAGTGAGCGGTGACGTCGGCATTCTTACCCTCGATCGTCCCGAGGTGCACAATGCGCTGCGTAGGCAGACCTACGACGAACTCACGGAGTTGGTCAACTCCTGTACTCAACGAGCATTGATCATCACCGGCGCTGACCCGTCGTTCTGCTCCGGAGACGATGTGCGAGCGATCCTCGCAGTTGAAGACAAGCCGAAGGTTCAGCGCCGAATCACGCCCGCGGCCGGTGCGATCCTAGCCTCGAACATTCCCATCATTGCTGCGATCAATGGAGCTGCGGTCGGCTGGGGGATGGAGTTAGCGCTGCTCGCGGATCTGCGGATCGCCTCCGAACGAGCGCGTTTTGCTGAGCTTTTCGTCAAGCGCGGCTTGGTCAGTGATGTTGCGGGCATCGGCCGCTTGGCGCAAGTCGTGGGACGTGAGCGCGCTGCAGAACTGCTCTTCACCGGTGATGTCATTGATGCGCGCCGCGCATTGGAGATCGGGCTGGTGGGCCGGATGGTGCCACACGACGAACTTATGCCTGCGGCGCTGGAACTCGCTGGGCGGATTGCCGCCAATCCGCCGCTGGCGGTCGCGGCACTTAAGGATGGTCTCCGACGAACGGTCGACCCAGACTGGGCTCGTCTCGGTGAGTGGGTGAGCGATAACCTCAATGCATTGTTTGCAACGGCGGACCATCGGGAGGGAGTTGCCTCCTTCTTAGAGAAGCGTCCGGCGAAGTACACCGGGCAATAGCTTTGTCGTTGCGATTATGGCTGCGCCATCAGCTTTCAAAGTGGACCTGGCATCACTGCCAGGGAGGACGATTAGGCCGACCCCTATTTACGGGTTCATGACTTGAACTAGCCTGCGCCAGAAGGCGGCTGTCGCCGAGCGCAGTGAAATACGGTCCGCATCGTTCGAGAAGTGCGGCTAACCCCCGCGATGATTGTCGTGTGTGAGGCTTCTGCCAGGTGCTCGAATCGCTCTCGATATCGCACCTATTCAAGACATCCATTCGGGTGCGTTCAAATTTGTCTTAAACTGACTGAGGAATCACGTCGAGTTGGCTGAAGGATGCTGTCCGATCCCTTCGAAGGCCACGCTGATCACTTGAGCCGCGATCTCCTCGACGGATATGCGACCGCTGGGTTTGACCCATTCGGTGATTGAGTAGGACAGCCCGAGAACGAGCCTTGCCCCGACCCGCGGATCAAGATCGGCTCGCACCGAGCCTTCTCGATAAGCTTCGAGGTACACGTCTGCGATCGACTGGTCGTATGCGCGGCGGATCTCCTTCGCCTGATCTCCGAGCGGATGGTGATCCGAGCGCAGAAAATACGCCACAGCAGATCCGCGTTCGACAGCATGCTTCACATGGAGCGCAATCGCTTGTCTCAACTTCTCCACCGGTAATGAGTCGCTGGCGACGATCTTCTGTAAGGAGCTCATCATTGGGTCGAGCGCCTGATGCAGCGCGATGCTGAGGATTTCCTTCTTCCCATTCGCGGCGTGATAGTAAAGCGCTGCTTTGGTGACCTTGAGTTCTTGCGCGATCCGGTCCATGCTGGTTTTCTCGTACCCTAGTTCGGTGAAAAGAGCTACCGCGACCGACGTGATCGCGTCCATGTCCAAGGTCGGTCTGGTGGCAAGCTCGGAGCGTGAAGAAGGCATTGCTTTCATGCTAGTCATCAAGATTCAGCCCAGAACGATTTAGTCGTCAGCCAGGCGCTGCTTCAGCAGATGCTTCTGGAGCTTTCCGGACGGCGTACGCGGCAGCTCGTCGACGACATACATCTGCTTCGGGACCTTAAACCGAGCAAGTTCGATCAAGCAGTAGTCGCGGATCTCCTCGTATGTCGGCTTAACTCCGGGGGCTGTGATCACGGCCGTAACCGTCTCGCCCCATTCCCGGTCCGGGGTACCGATAACGGCGACTTCGCCGACCTTCGGGTGCCTGGCCAGGACGGCCTCGATCTCAGCCGGATAGACATTCTCACCTCCGGAAATGATGAGGTGGCTACTGCGATCGACGAGATGCAGTTCTCCGTCATTATCGGTATAGCCTAGGTCGCCAAGCGTGAACCATTCGATGTCATCAACGGTCAAGGTGGCCTCGGCAGTCGCCTCCGGTAGGTTGCGGTAGCCGTCCATCAAGAACGGCGAGATGTAAACGAGGCCGATCTCATATTCGTTGGCGATCTTGCCCGCCTTGTCGACGACGTAAACACTTACTCCGGGAACCGGTTTTCCGACCGATCGATGCACACTCGCGGTGAATGGGTGTTCATGCTCCCGGTATGTGATGAGGCCAACCTCCGTCGCGCCGTAGAACTCTTGCAGTATCGCGTTGGGAAATTTTGCGTGCACTGCCTCGATCGTGTGATCCTGTAGTGCTGCCCCGCCGCAAATGATCTGTCTGACTGATTCTGACTGATCGGGCGACGTCGTTGTGGCCAGACGGTCGAGCATCGTTGGAACGGCGAATCCGATCTGGGTACACCGTTCTTGTCCAATTACCTCGACCGCGGTGTCGGCATCGAAGGTCGGCAGCAGAACCACCGTTCCGCCACCATGCAGTTGCGCCATGGTGAACAAGGTCGGAGCTTCGTGAAAGAGCGGTCCAGGTATCAGCATTACCTCGCCGCGGACTTGATTGAATACCTGCTGCGACATCCGGTAATGCTCGACGAATGCCCGATGTCGTTGGATGCAGCCTTTTGGGAATCCGGTCGTGCCAGAGGTGTAGCCGACAAAAAATACGTCGTCCAAATCGCGGCTGCTCGATGGCTCGCTCGATAGTTCCCTCGAGATAAGCTCGGCCAACCCGGACCCTTCGCCCATTGCGATCAGCCGCTCGGTAGGAATCGGTAGGCCTCCGCCGGTGCGCAACCCGTCGACAAGCTCATGTTTCGAGGAGTCGAACAGTAGAGCGCAAGACTTGCTGTCGTTGACGATATAGCTGACCTCGCTCGGCGCGAGATGGAAGTTGATTGGCACCACTGCGAAGCCGATCTTGGCGGCGGCGAAGAAGAGTTCGATGAACTGGATCGAGTTCATCGACAAGATGCTTACCCGATCGCCCCTTCGTATGCCACGTGACGTGAATAGATTCGCGAGTTGATTGCTCCCGCCGTTCAAATTTGTCCATGTATAGCGCTGATCTGAA
>JBDTCL010000360.1:0-2650 GCA_039923595.1 Antricoccus sp.
CATGGCGTCATCTGGTTTCAAAGGCGATCCAGATGACGACTGCGATGACTGCACCAATCCTCCGCGCTGCTTCGAAGCATCACCCTCAAGGGTGGTACCGGTACACCCCAAGGTGGGTTCATGATGGACAGTATGGTTTCTTCGCGACAAGCCCCGATTACCGTGGCGCTGGTCGACGATTACGATGTGGTGCTGTTAGGAGTCGCGCACATCTTGGACCGTTTCGCTGATCGGGTGACGATCGCCGAAATCGACACCAACGAGCCATTGCACGACACCGTTGATATCGCGCTGTACGACTCGTTCGCCCAGCCCGAATCTGATAGCGACGAACTTGCTGTGCTGATCGAAAATCGGCATGCGCACCGAGTTGTGGTCTATACCTGGAACTTTCATCCCGAACTGATTTGCGCCGCTCAGGAAAAGGGTGCGCATGGGTATCTGTCGAAGGCGCTGCCTGCGCGAGAGTTAGTCGATGCACTCGAAGCGGTGCATGCCGGTGATGTGGTGGTCAGTGATGCGCCAGGTCGCACGCGCACGACGAGTGGATTAGATTGGCCCGGCCGGGGCGAAGGGCTGACCGACCGCGAGTCGGAGATTCTGGCACTGATCACTCAGGGCAAAAGCAACGCGGAGGTGTCCGCATTGACGTTCCTGAGTCCGAATACGGTGAAGTCTTACATCCGCAACTTGTATCGCAAGATCGCCGTGGCCAGTCGCACTCAGGCAGTGCTCTGGGGGATAGCGCACGGCTTCACACCCGATCATCGGCGTATCGATCACTGGCGCGGTGGGCCTTAGGAATGCAACCTAAAGGCCGAGTCTGCCGCGAAATAGTCGACATAGCTCATTTTTTCTCGTCGAGTTGCTGGGCAATGCGCCGTAACAAGATCTCAAGTCCAGTTTTGAACTCTTCGTCGAACTGGTTTTCGGTCAACCCTTCGCGCAGACGGTGAATGACCGGATAGTTATCGGCATCGACATCGCCCCGAACATCGATGAGCTCGCCAGAATTGTCAGTGTCGCAGATCGTCTCGCGGATCTCGGTGGTGCGAGTCGGGCTAATCGAGCCAGGGATCGGATCGGTCGGGTCTACTGGATCATGGGCGCCGCTGTCGTCCCCAGTCTGGAACGAACCGTCACCGGGCTTCGGGTCGTCGATCACCATAGCGCTGGTCTCCAGCAGCAGATACCCGAGCAGGAAGCTGTTGAAGGTGCGATAGGTGAATAGGATTTGCTCGTCGTTGAAACCGGCGTCTTGCAAATTTCGCAACATCGTCTCGATCCACTCTAGTGACCTCAGAGGCGGATTGACCCAAGGCGCCGTTGGTGGACGGGTAGCGACAAGAGGAAAAGCGTGCGGGTGGGCGCGCGCGTAGCGGCGGACCCCCCAGGCGAGACCGTCGAGGTAGCCACGCCAACCAATCTGATCGGCGGAGTCGGGTACGCGGGAATCCTCAGATAGCTCGTTGACGACTTTATCAACTACCGCGTCGAAAAGTCCTTCTCTGCTATCAACGTAGCGATAGAGCGACATCGCTTGTACGCCTAGTCTTTTCGCGACCGTGCGCATCGAGGCAGCCGCGATGCCTTCCTCATCGATCAACGCAAGCGTCTCGCTGACAATGCGCTCCAAAGAAAGGCCGCTGCGTTGCTTTGCCGAATGCGTCGTTATATTGACAGCCTCGTCTGCCACTGGTCTGCACCGCCTCACCTGACGACATAACGTAACGCCCGCCATCGCTATGGAAGTTCCTGACGTCCCCAAAACCCTGTATATCAATCACCTTAGCGTCATAACGAGATTCAACCACTGATGACGAAACGTCCGTCTTCGGAAATTACGAAGTTTGATAAGCGTTGCATTCAAATAAATTCTGGAATTTGGGTTACGGCCGGACGCGATCGCGTATACGGTGTAAGCACGCCGAGCCGGAGCGTGTTCAAACAGTGGATCCTCGGCTCAAATTAATCACCCAGCAGATTTGTCTGTTCTTTTATGAGCGCGCCCAGAAATCCGCGAGCGCAGCTCGGGATCACCCAGTACCGGTTATTGGCCGGGCACTTCTATTAGGCATTGATTCGGTATCCAGGCAGTCACTACCGACAGTCGTTCACCCGAAAACTTCCGGAGGCACCAATGAATGATCCAGCGCGCAACGCGCCGCAGTCCACCGCGCAAGATGCCAAGAATGCAGCGGCTGATGTCGCAGCGCACGGCAAGCAAGCGGCGGTCGAGGTCGCACAAACAGGTAAGCAGGCCGCGACTGACGTGGCTGCGCAGACCAAAAAAGAAGCTACCAATCTGATCGCACAGACCCGTAACGAGATCAGAGACCAGGCCGAGCAGCAGCGTGCCTCGATGGTCAGCGGTCTGCGATCAATCGTCGATCAGCTGACATCGATGACTAAAAATACTGACGAGGACGGTTCCGCGGTCGAGCTGGCCGCCCGTGCTCGCGATCGAGTGCATACTGCCGCTGATTGGCTCGATCAGCGTGATATCCCCCAAATCGGGAATGAACTGCGTCGCATGGGTCGCCAGCGTCCAGGTGCATTTCTGTTGACCGCGGCAGTTGCTGGCGTGGCTGCGGGTCGACTGACGAGGGGTGTGGTGGCTGAGCACACAGATGACAGTGCTGGGAGAACG
>JBDTCL010000361.1:0-4245 GCA_039923595.1 Antricoccus sp.
GACAGATTCAAAGCGCGCCGAGCCGCGCTCGATGTAACAGCACTCATCACCGATGCCGTTGCGGTAAAGCGGCGACACCGTATCGGCGACCACATATGAAATCCGGACGTCTGCGTTGCCCATGACAAGGCGTCGTCCAGTGACAACGTCTGTTCCGTGGAAGTCGGTTGCACCCTCGGGACCGTCACCGTTGACGGCGAAAAGGTCGTGCAGCTTCAGATGCAGCGGCGCCAGCGGATGGTTAGGCGTGGTTGCCTGATCGAGCAAATCCCACACGCGCGACGCCGTGATCGTGGACGGGATATTGCGGTGATACATCAACGAGGAATCTGAAGAGAAGCCTTCTTCGCCCATCAGTTCCTCGTAGGCGAGCTGGTCATTCTCAAGCCGGTGCTGAGTATGCCGCTTCGGTGGAATGCTGCCGACTGATTGATAGTGCGCCATGTTTCCTCAGTTCGTCGTGTAATCGTAGCTTCTTTGACGATAGCGGTGATTCTATCCGCGTCCGATAATCGGACATTCATGTATTGTTATCCGTTACAGGATGCCGTACGATGAGCGACAATGTCAACCACTGGAACCGAATTCAAGGGGACTGGATTAGCGCCGCTTGCTGTGTCGCAGATATTTCGAGGCCGCATTCCGTTCCGCAGGCGTCCTCCTGCTGTCGTGATTGGATGCGGGCATGAAAGAGCCTGACTCGGTCACCGGCGATGAACCGCCCGCGATGTTTCACTTCCGCGATGAATTCTTCTCACGCGATGATTGCTATTCGATCGGAATCGAGGAGGAATCCGGCCGCCATTACCTCTCGATTCCGGTGAGCAACGGCATCGCTGACTATGAGGAGTATTACGAGTTGACTGCCCGCCAGTACACGGCATTGCTAGGTGATCCGCGAAATGCCAGGATGTTCGCCCAGCGGTGCCGCCGACGTGAGCGCGATGATCTGCTGATCCAGATGCCCGGCTCAAATCGCGGCACTGCGGTGTGACCCAGCCGGCGGTTTCATCAGTGTCACCACCCAACGGAGGAATGCATGCGCACGCTTTTCAGTAAGTTCATCGATGACGCGGCGATGTTCCCACCCGGTAACGCGTCGGCAGCCGGAGCGATCGAAGCGCAGCTGCGCTATCGGGATACCTGGTGGGACACGATGGTCGGTCCACTGCTGATCCCGGTGACGAAATGGCAGGAGTTCGTATCGGCGCACGAAGCCGCAGGAAGTCCAAGCTTGCTCATCAACGTGCTCGGCACTGCGCGATGCCCGGCCGATCTACCCGACGGAGTCCGTGTCGCGGGATATGAGCTGCCCGTGACCGCTCCGCCAGTCCCCGAACCAATGGACGGACGGAGCATTGCGGTGGAGGTCACCGCCGATGATGCCGGTGAGCAGGTTCTTGCCGCGATTGCAACGGCGCGCGCAACTTCACCTGCGGTACAAGGGAAGTTTCGTACGGGTGGAACTGTCGCAACTGCTTTCCCGGATGAGTCGACGCTGGCCGGCGTGATCGTCGAGGCCGCTCGCATCGGCGTGCCCATGAAGTTCACCGCGGGCCTACACCATTCGTTGCGCCACACCGCCCAGTCGAGCGGGTTTGAGCACCATGGTTTCCTCAACGTCATGCTAGCCACCCATCGCGCGCTGACCGGGCTGGACGATATTGACGCTGTCACCGCAGCACTTGGCGAGCGGGATGCGTCCGTGGTGACCGACGAGATCAAAGCTCTTAGCGAGGCCCAGCAGGCCGCCGTGCGCGGCCAGTTCACGAGCTTCGGTTGTTGCGGTGTCGGTGACCCGATCGGTGATCTGCTCAAACTTGGACTTATATCGGAGGATTACGCATGAGTTGGTATCAGGTACCTGAGGATCATCCTTATGGATTGAGCGCGCTGCCGTACGGAATCTTCAGTATTTCTGCTGACGCCCCTCGAGTTGGCGTCCGGATCGGCGATGAAATCGTTGATATTGCTGCAATCGCGGCTCAATCAGCGCACTCGCTCGCCGATATTCTTGCAGCCGAATCACTCAATCCGCTGATGGCCCAAGGTCCGCAGGCATGGGCTGAGACCCGCGAATGGGTGCTCTCACTATTGACCAACAGCGAGCATGAATCGCTCGTCCGCAAACATCTCTATCCGGTCGACCGCGCCACCATGCAGTTGCCGATTGTGGTCGCGGACTATGTCGATTTCTATGCTAGCGAGCAACACGCCACTAACGTCGGCAAGATTTTTCGCCCGAATGCCGACGCGCTGACGCCGAACTGGAAGCATTTGCCAATCGGTTATCACGGCAGATCGAGCACTGTCGTCGTCAGCGGCACTGATGTCGTGCGCCCGTGCGGTCAGCGCAAACCACCAGACGGGGCACCGACCTATGGTCCCTCACAGCGCCTCGACATTGAATGCGAGCTCGGATTCATTGTCGGTCAAACCAGCTCGATCGGTGGTCGGGTAAGTGTCGATGAGGCGTACGACCACATCTTTGGCGTGGTCATTCTCAACGACTGGTCATCGCGTGACCTACAGGCATGGGAATACGTGCCACTCGGGCCGTTCCTCGGCAAATCATTCGCGACCAGCATCTCGGCCTGGGTGTTGCCGATGGCCGCGCTTGAGACGGCGAAGATCGATTTGCCCGGCCAAGATCCGGCCCCGCTTGACTACCTTGCCGGGGACGGCCGGGGACTCAAAGGACTAGATATCGACTGTGAGGTGCTGCTCAACGGCACTGTCGTGAGCAGACCGCCGTACAAGGCGATGTACTGGTCGCCCGCCCAGATGCTCGCCCATCTCAGCGTCAATGGTGCGGCGGTCAGCATCGGGGATTTGTTTGGGTCCGGCACCATCAGCGGTGACGCGGCTGATCAGCGTGGTTCGTTCTTGGAGCTGTCGTGGAGCGGCGAGCAACCGATGACATTAGCGGACGGCAGCACTAGGTCGTTCCTCGAGGACGGCGACACCGTGACCTTGCGAGCGACGGCGAATGCCGGTGGCACCCGCATCGCCCTGGGTGAAGTCACCGGAACCATCCTGCCCGCGACTTAACCGCTGTCCCGCTACCAACCTCTCCGTCGAGGCATCACTGCCACACCATCAACGGCCGGGAAGGTGTGGGAGTTGATGGCTCGGCGCGCGAGGTACGGCCAATTTGTCCGGTTCAGTAGGAACGGTCGGCGAGCCAGCGATCAGATCTGCGATTCTGGACAGATTGTTGCGCCATAGCCGCGACGATCGATGGGCACGCCGTGTCGCGCGAACGTATTTCTTGCTGCCTTCGCGGTATTTCTTGAACCACGGCGACGATGGTCGAGCGAGCCTGATTGCACCAATCCAGGCCAAGAATGGGATGAAGATGCTCACCAGTACGAGTCCGAACTTGCCTTTGCGCACACACACGACTGCGCACGAAACCGTCACTACCAATATCGCTCCGACGGTCCAGGCGACCGCAGCACCGCCGTCAAAATCGCTCGTCGTCAACGGCACGAATCCGAGCGCCGCCAGCCCTAGACACATCGCCATTAACGCAACGATCTGAACCGAGGCGCGCCCCTCGCGAGACCAGTAGACATCCTTCATATAGAGAATTAGCGCAAATTCATCAAGCACGAGCGCTGCACCGAAACCGACCAGACCACCCGCGATACAACGGAATAATGATGCGTCCGCGGCGAGTGCGATGATCGCACCGGCCAGCAGCAGGATCAGTCCGGGAACAGCGTGGTGCACGTGCAGGCCGCCATCGGTCACGTTGTTCTTGAACGGACCGCGGCCTGAGCGAATCAATCTGGTGATCACCCGGGTGACGACAAAGGTCACCAGAAATGACCCGAGGCAGATAATTACCGGCAGCGTGGTAATCGGCTCAGTACTCATGTCCCTAGTCTGCCAAGTTTTGCTTCGCGCCGCGTCGTATCAGCGACCAATAAGGGACGCAGCAATTCTGCCTGCGGCCGTCACGAGCCGGGGACCTGCTATCGCACTGTCGAACTGGTGGGGCGAAACGACTCCGACTGATGCCTCGAGACCCGGTACGCCGATGATCGGAGCCGCCATGCCATGCGCGCCGGATTGCAGTTCGCCCACCGTCGAGACTGCGTCGGTCTTGCCCGCGCGGCCGCCGATGATCGCTTTACCCGCGGCACCCTCGGTCACCGGATGACGTGACCCGACTCGATAGCCCATATGGAAACTGGTCCAGCTCGGCTCCACCACCGCGATGGCCTCTGCTTCGCCGTT
>JBDTCL010000362.1:0-5766 GCA_039923595.1 Antricoccus sp.
CGTCGCAGCCTGGCTGCAGATGGCCCATATGAAGGAGGAGCGGCCTGCATGAGCGGCCACTCCTTCGTTCTGGTGCTATCGACGCAAGCCGAGCTTCGCAATGAGTGCGCGGTAAGCGTCAAGATCAGTTTTTTGCAAATATCCGAGATGCCGGCGGCGCTTGCCAACCATCAGCAGGAGGCCTCGACGACTGTGGTGATCATGCTTGTGCACCTTCAAATGCTCGGTGAGAGTTTTAATCCTATCGGTGAGCATCGCGATCTGAACCTGTGGTGAACCTGTATCGCTCTCGCTTGTCTTGTGCTCGCCGATGATCTCGGATTTCTGCTCAGTGCTCAGTGCCACTGTGATTCCTTTCGGTCAGATCGCGTGCCCCCGGTCGGAATCACGGGAGATTTATGAATTCACGCATATGCCAGTACGGGTACCGGCCATCCTGCATCATATCAGTGTTGCGGGTGAACGAACGCAACCAGCAGAGGTGATCCGCATCCCTTGCGACCCCTAACGCAATCCCTTCGACACCGAGCGCGCAAGCCAAGCAACTGCCCCATCTAGCCGCTGCACTCGGATTGCGCCAACGCCATAGGCAGGGCCGGTGTCTCGGTGGGATGCCGACTCTTGCACCGCGACCCCGTCCGCCCAGCCTCCGCTATCGCGCGAAAGGACACGGCGCGATCAACAACCACCGCGCCGCTGCCCACGGAGTGTCCATCGGAGCAATCGGCACCGGTGGGCTCAAGCACGGGCGGCGGTCGGTGCGGGTCACCCATTTTCAAAATTTAGCCGTTACCAACCCTGAGGACGTTCGAGAACCGCGCGGGTGCGCCGGACATCCTCTTCAATGGCGGGAATTAGGTCCGCTGGATCGGCAAAGGCCACCATCGGCCGAATCCGCTCAATGAAATCAACCTGCACCTGCTCGCCGTAAAGATCGCCCTCGAAATCGAGCAAGTACGACTCAACACGGCGTTCCTGCCCGGAGTAGGTCGGATTTGTGCCGACGGAGATTGCCGCGGGTCGCGCTTCCCCGCGAACATATAACCAGCCAGCGTAAACACCGTCACCTGGAATAGCGGTGTACATCGGCGGGCGCAAATTCGCGGTCGGGAATCCGATACCGCGTCCTCGCATGTCGCCGCGGACTACTAAACCCTCGATCCGGTGGGGTCGACCGAGCGCGGCGGCCGCTTCAGCGACTTCTCCAGCTGCGACGCAGGACCGGATGTAGGTCGAAGAAATCTGATGCCCGCCCTCAATAACCAAACCGATTGACTCCACCTCAAAACCGTACTGCTGGCCTAACTCGCCAAGCAATTGCACATTTCCGGCAGCTTTATGGCCAAAGGTGAAATTGGCCCCGACGTTCACTTTGGTCGGATGCAGATGCTCAATCAGGATTTCATGGACGAAGGCCTGCGGTGAGACCTTGGCGAAGGTTCGCGTGAAGGGCACCACGCATAGAGCATCAACGCCGCATTCATCGAGTAACTCCGCTTTGCGTTTGAGGCCGGTAAGTATCGGCGGATGCGCGCCAGGCTGCAATACCTCGCGGGGATGTGGATCAAAAGTCAGCACCAGAGACGGCAAATTGCGTGCTCGTGCTTGCTCAACGGTTTTGCGCACCAGCGCTTGGTGACCGAGATGAACGCCGTCGTATTGGCCGATCGTGGCCACGCACCGGCCCCACCCGGTCGGTGCATTCTCCGCGCCTCGCCACCGCAACATCAATGAAGTCCGATCATTTGGTCTGCTTTTCGGTCCCCTTAAGTCTAGGTCGGGTGCAATCGGGTGAGCCGCTCTGGTCATGCCCGCGCACAGTTGTCCGGCGCGCGCATTAGGTGTCCTGCGCGCATAGGCTGAGTGTTATGCCTACTTCCTTGCGTGGTTCGACAGTTCTGGTCACCGGCGCGACCGGTTATATCGGCGGCGAACTTGTCGCTCCGTTAATCAAAGCCGGCGCGAAGGTACGAGTGCTCGCTCGGCATCGCCACGATCTGGACACCCGAACGTGGGCACGCGACGTGAAGATCATCGAAGGAGACGCACAGCGAACGGATGATCTGGAAGATGCCCTTGATGGCGTCGATATCGCCTACTACCTGCTGCATTCGATGGATGGCCAAGCCAACTTCGCCAGTCGCGAAGTGCGGATGGCCAAAACCTTTATCGATGTGGCACATCGCCAAGGAGTGAAACGACTGGTGTATCTAGGCGGTATGCGCCCGACCGACGC
Organism: Antricoccus sp.; assembly: GCA_039923595.1. Classification (GTDB taxonomy): domain Bacteria; phylum Actinomycetota; class Actinomycetes; order Mycobacteriales; family Antricoccaceae; genus Antricoccus. The sequence goes on from JBDTCL010000362.1 coordinate 2,237, forward strand.
GAACGTGTCGGAGCATCTCGATTCCCGGGCGAAAGTAGGGCAAATTTTCCTCGATTCAAAGGTTCCGGCGGTTGTCTTGCAAGCCGCAGTTGTGATCGGCGCGCGGTCGACGTCATTTGAAATGCTGCGCTACCTCGGCGGGCGGTTACCGCTCATGATCGCGCCGAAGTGGCTTTCCAACCGGCTTCAACCAATCGCTATCGATGATGTCTTGCACTACTTGGTGTGCGCCGCATCGTTTGATTCATCAGTCAATCGAACTTTTGATGTCGGCGGGCCCGAGGTATTGACCTATCAGGCACTCATCCAGCGCTTCGCCAGCGCCACGGGCCGGGCCCGTCGGTTGATCCTCACCGTGCCGGTTCTCACTCCACGTCTTGCCAGTCATTGGGTGGGCGTCGTTACTCCTGTCTCGGCAGGTGTCGCTAAACCGCTAGTCGGGAGTTTGATCCACGAAGTCATCGCTCAAGAACACGACATCGATGACTTCCTTGATGAACCCCGCGAGTTGATCAGCATCGACGATGCATTGATTCGTGCCGAAGCGGCAGCGCGACCTGATAATGGCCGGCGCAATATAGCGCTCGCGGTCGCTGCAACCACCGCCGCAGCAGTGGCCGGATCAATCGCGACAACCCCCGACTCACGTTGGTATCGCAGTCTCAACAAACCGTCCTGGCAACCACCACCTCTTGCCTACCCAATTGCCTGGAGCGCAATTTATGCGCTGCTCGCGGCGGTCTCTGCCACCACGAAAACGACGCTAGAGCGCAATGGCGACCAAGCGGCTGCAGATGCGTACTGGAGGTCATTGTTGGCGAATCTGGCGTTGAACGCGTCGTGGAGCGCCGTGTTCTTTAGGGCGAAACAGCCCGCTGCCTCGGCGGTGGTCGCTGCAGCCCTCGCAGCGAGCAGCACAGATCTGGTGCGCAGAGCTGCGGCAACCAAGCCGTTGCGGGGCGCGTTGTTAGCACCTTACCCAATCTGGTGCTCGTTCGCGACCGCGCTATCGGTGTCGATCGCTCGTCGCAATCGTTGAGGTAAATCGCTTCAGGCAACACGCTGCCGCTTCGCGCTTGTCCGCGGCGCGGCGAGTCAGGCGATCTGGTGGATCCAGCCCAGGCGATCCTCGTCAGTACCGTGCTGAATCCCCAGCAGGAAACTACGCAGCTTGCTGGTAATTGGACCCATTCCGGCTGGCATTTCAAAGTCACCGGTGCGTGCCTTGACACTGCCTACTGGGGTGATGACAGCAGCCGTGCCACAAGCGAACGTTTCGGTGATATCCCCGCTCGCGACTGCTTCGCGCCACTCGGCAAGTGAAATCCGGCGTTCGGTGGCGACCAGACCCAGCGAATCTGCGGCCTCGATCAGCGACTGACGGGTGATCCCGGGTAGCAACGTTCCGGTCAGTTCGGGGGTGACGATTTCGACGCGATCGGGATTCTTGCCGTAGACGAAGAAGAGGTTCATGCCGCCCATTTCTTCGACATAACGGCGCTCGATACTGTCTAACCACACCACCTGGTCGCAACCTTGCTCGGTCGCTTGCTGCTGAGCAAGGAGCGATCCGGCGTAGTTGCCGCCGCATTTTGCCTCGCCAGTGCCGCCTGCTGCGGCGCGCACGTAGTCCTCGCTCGCATAGACAGAGACCGGGCTCACGCCGTTGCTGAAATAACCGGCAGCGGGCGAGGCGATGACGCAGAAATAGTACTGCTTGGCTGGCCGCACGCCGAGAAAATTCTCCGACGCGAACATAAACGGCCGCAGGTACAGACTCATCTCACCCTCGTCCGGTACCCAGTCCGCATCGATCCGCACCAGTGCATCGCAAGCGGCAACGAAAGCATCCTCGGGAAATGGCGGCATCGCGAGTCGGTGAGCTGAGCGAACAAACCTTGCGGCATTTTGCTCGGGGCGAAATGAGGCCAGCGTTCCATCGGCCCGCCGGTAGGCCTTAAGCCCCTCGAAGATTGTCTGCGCGTAATGAAGTACCGCGTTAGCTGGATCAATCTGAAATGGCTGATATGCCTGCAGTCTCGCGTCGTGCCAACCCTCATCCTCAGTCCAGGTGACGATTACCATATGGTCGGAGAAGTTGCTGCCAAACCCCGGATTGGCCAGAATCTTGGCGCGCTGATCGGCGGTGCGCGGATGCGCAGTTGGCTCGACCGTCAATGGCAAACCGGTCGTTAACTGCGCTGGCAGGGCAAGATCTTGGGTCGTCATCACCAGGCTCCTCGTTAAGTACTTCGAACCGCCTAATTCTAGGACGTCCAACTATCGACGGCTGAGCGGGATCGCAGTAGGGCTAAACACAATGCCCAGTCGCGAGCCGGACTTCTGAACCGAGGATCGCTACTACGGATCCGCTTGCTCAAGCTGGTTCTATCGTTGCCTAAGACAATGGTGCTATCATCAGTAGCATCATGCTATGGACCATCGATACCAGCGCTGAGCCTGCGTTGCATATTCAATTGGCCAGACTGATCCGGCGAGCGATCGCCGATGGTGAGCTGCAGGCACGTGAGCGACTACCAGCTGCGGGTGAGCTAGCAGAGCTGCTTGGGATAAATGCCAATACGATCCTTCGTGCCTATCGCTCGCTGCGTGATGAGCGGCTTCTAGAGTTTCGGCGCGGTCGTGGCGTGCGAGTCGCTGAATCGGTGGATCTCGACCGGACGGCAATTGAAGACGCTGTGCGCCAGGTACTGCAACTTGGCCAAAGCCGCGGCTGGACTACCTGTGAGATTGCCGGTCTCGTGCAGGAACTCGGATGAGATTTGCCAGGTGTGCGTATACCGAGACCACGACATCGCCCACCAACATCATTGTTGACGCAACCATAGTTATCGCACTCGGCGTGATCGCGCTTCTCACGCATAGGTGGGCGGCCTACGGCATTGGCGCCGCGATTGTGGCGGCAATCTGCTGGCAACTTTCGGTTGTTCAGCTCAGCGTCGGTAACGGTGTGCTCAGTGCCAAGCAGGGGCCATTGGTGAGCTATCGCGTGCGGCTAGCCAAGATCATGCACCCCGAGATTCTTCATGACGACTGAGCCAAGTGCTCGGTTTCACGGCACCGGTGCGATGGCGAATGACAAAGATGTGCATCCGCCCCGGGACGACGCTCCGGTTCACCGTCGATGGCGGCTCGACGGTCTTGATCAGCATCCGCAGACCCGGCACCGTGCTCGAGATTCTTGCCTCGCAACAACAATTCGCCACCAAACAAAAGGACAAATAAGTGATGAACAACAATTCAGCCAACGAGAAACGCTCTTGGTTCGGCCCAAAACGGATCGGTATCGGTGGGCGGCCACAAACGTGGCAAGGATTTGCGGTGGTTATTGGCTTCGTCATCGTCGTTGCCGTCGTCGTTGCGGGTGATGGTTCGCTGAAGCGGTCATGAGTGTCATCGATTTCGCAGTCAGGGTCTGCTTACGCCGGGCGGAACACGACCACCGGCTTGCCTTGGGCATCGATAAGCGCGACGGCGTGCCCGTCAGGATCGATCGCTGCGTAAACGTC
>JBDTCL010000363.1:0-4010 GCA_039923595.1 Antricoccus sp.
TCGGCGAGAGTGTCACCGAAGGCACTGTTACCCGCTGGCTAAAACAAGAGGGTGAAACTGTCGAGGTCGACGAACCTTTACTCGAGGTCTCGACTGACAAAGTTGACACCGAGATCCCCTCGCCCGCTGCTGGCACCGTTGAAAAGATCATGGTTGCCGAAGATGAGACTGTTGACGTTGGAACGGAACTGGCACTGATCGGTGATGGCAGCGGTGCCGCAGGACAGCATGCCGAAGCACCGGAGCCCGAAGCACCCGCGCAGCCCGAGGACTCTGAGCAGTCCGCGGACAACAACACTGGCGAAGCCGATACTCCTCAGGGCACTGCTACCCCGGAGCCAGTCGAGCCCGCTCCCGCCGAGTCGGCACCATCATCGGGCGACCCGTCATCAGCTCCGGCTGCTGGCACGGAAGTAAAAATGCCAGCGCTTGGCGAAAGCGTCACCGAAGGAACAGTCACCCGTTGGCTGAAACAAGAGGGCGAAACTGTCGAGGTCGACGAGGCATTATTAGAAGTTTCCACCGACAAGGTTGATACCGAGATCCCTTCGCCTGCCGCAGGCACCCTTCTGAAAATCGCGGTTGGTGAGGACGAAACTGTCGATGTCGGGACGGTCCTTGCCACGATTGGTCAACAGAACTCCGTCGAACCGCAGGAGGGACCGGCGCCAACGTCGGCGCCGGAAGCCACGGCACCTGCCGCATCAGCGCCCGCGCCCGCCGCACCGGCACCCGCCGCACCGGCACCCGCACCCGTACCCGCCGCACCGGCACCACCCGCACCGGCACCCGCAGCACCAGCCGCACCGGCACCCGCAGCACCGGCACCCGCAGCACCAGCCGCCTCGGCGCCGGCCGCTCCAGCAGCAATCGCAAGCGCGGGCGATGATCAGGGTGCGTATGTCACGCCCCTGGTACGCAAACTTGCCGCCGAGCATGGTGTTGATCTTGCGAGTTTGACCGGGACCGGCATCGGTGGTCGAATTCGCAAGCAAGACGTCATTGCAGCCGCAGCCCCTGAGCCAACGCCAGAGCCAGCCGCGGCTACTTCAGCGTCCGATACACCACCATCGAAGTCGTCGGCGCCGCAAGGACCAGGCGTTGGTAATATCGACAATTCGAATTTGCGCGGCACCACCGAAAAGATCACTCGCCTGCGCAAGGTGATCGCCAGCCGGATGGTTCAATCGCTACAGACCGCCGCCCAATTGACCACGGTGGTCGAAGTCGATATCACCCGTGTCGCGCGTCTTCGCAATCGCGTCAAGGCTGATTTCGCCAGCCGCGAAGGTGTCAAGCTCAGCTTCTTGCCGTTCTTCGCGCTCGCGGCGATCGAAGCGCTCAAAGTGCATCCGGTCGTCAACTCAACTCTTGACATGGAAGCTGGCACGATCACCTATCCGGCGACTGAGAATCTAGGAATAGCGGTCGACAGCAACCGTGGCCTGGTGGTGCCAGTGATCAAAGACGCCGGTGATCTCAACCTTGCCGGGCTGGCTCGCAAAATCGCTGATTTGGCTAGTCGAACGCGCGATGGATCCATCGGACCGGATGATCTCAGCGGGGGCACGTTCACCCTCACGAATACCGGAAGTCGAGGGGCACTGTTCGATACGCCCATCATCAATGCGCCGCAGAGCGCCATTCTCGGAACTGGTGTCGTCGTTAAACGTCCCGCCGTGATCTCTGATCCAGACCTCGGAGAGATCGTGGCCGTCCGATCGATCGTCTATTTGGCACTTTCTTATGACCATCAAGTCGTCGACGGAGCGGACGCAGCTCGATTCCTCGGCACGATGAAGGAACGCCTTGAGGCCGGCCAGTTTGAGGCAGATCTAGGGGTCTAGCCCATCCGAGACCGGACGATCGAGCTAATTAGCCACGTCCGGGACGCCGGTTGTAGCGTGATCGTTACCGAATTCTCGCCGCGTAGCGGTACCTCCTGGCGACCGCCACCGAGGACAACGACCTCATAAGCCGGAATGAGATCGCTGGCGAGGACCACTATTTCTTTTGCTGTCCGGGTGACCGTGACGACCGAAATGAGTTCCGGCGCAAAGCCCGATAGCGTCCCGCCGCTTGCGCGCAGCGCAGTGATAGCGTCTTCGTCGCTTTCCCGTTGGCGGGAATCAGCGGTGTAGACCGAAACCAAGAGTGATTCATTCTTGGTACGCAATGCTGCTGCCCGGTTGCCATAGAGTTCGCGCAGGTACAGAGTCCAATCCTTTGTGGTGGCCTTCGTAGCGTCAAAACTGCTAATAGGCGGCGCCGCGACCGTGCCCGAAGGCACGACGTCTGCCTGGACGTCCCCTGACCCCGCCCACCACACTCCGAGCCAACCAACCACCAAAACCAGGGCCGCGACAACCATCAGAATCATGCCCGTTCGTCCCCATCGCGCGGGTTCTAATGCCTGATGTCGACGCCGCCGGACAGGTAAAGAATTCCATCGCGCCTGCTCAACTGCTTCGGGACCATCTCCGGGCATGGCAAGGGGTTCAATAGCAATAATGATCTCGTCCACAGTGCGACAGTACGAGTAATCGAGCGGTTTAATGATGACTATCCACAGATGGTCATCCTCATCCGCGGGGCGTAGATTTAGGGCCGTGGATAACCCCGAGATCCGTCATATCGGCCGCATAGACTATCTGCAGGCATGGGAACTTCAGCAAGAGATCCACGCTGATCGCGTCGCCGGCAACCGGCCGGACACCGTTTTGTTGCTTGAGCATCCGTCCGTTTATACCGCGGGACGACGCACCAATCCGCAGAATAGACCCACCGACGGGATTCCGGTCATTGATGTTGATCGGGGTGGAGATATCACCTGGCATGGCGAAGGTCAGCTTGTCGCATACCCGATCGTCGCGCTTGCCAATCCGGTCGATGTGGTTCGCTATGTGCGGTCGCTGGAGGGCATCTTAATCGATTTGTGTGCCTATTTTGGCGTGACCGCTATCCGCGTAGCAGGCCGCAGCGGTGCGTGGATATGCGATCAGACCGAACGCAAGATCGGCGCGATCGGTGTTCGGGTTGCTCAAGGGGTCACCATGCACGGGTTCGCACTGAACTGCAATCCGGATTTGACCGCTTTTAGCAAGATCGTGCCGTGCGGTCTTGCCGATGCGGGCGTAACGTCATTGAGCGCCGAAACTAATCGAACGATTGATGTCGCCACGGTTACTGACCTGGCCCACGAAAGGTTCGCCTACGAACTTCGTACCAATGCGCTCTTTGCCGCGTCAGAGCCTGACAGCCGCGCGGCGCAGTCGTCCGCCTGGTTAGATAGAACAAAAGCCGCCTCCTGAAGGGACAGATAATGATGTTCGGACGAAAGAGCCATACGCAGGTGCTCAAGAGCGACGTCACGGATGTCATTGAAGACACCAAAGTGATCCTCAGCGAGAAATTCGAAGACGCGAAATCGATCCTGACCGAGAAGTTCGGCGACGCCAGGTCGATGGCTGCCGATGCCTCGCGCGACGCCAAGAAGTCACTCGCTCCGGCAATCGATGTCGCCAAGGACAAGCTTGCCGAAGCCAAGGTCATTGCTGCCGACACCGCAGCCAAGGCCCAAGATGCGGCGAAGGTTGCCGCCGCTAAGGCCAGCGACGTCGCCAAAGACGTCAACGACAAACTCCAAGATGCCAGTAGCGACGTCGCGTCCAAGACGCACGATGTAGTCGCCGAGGGCCAGGATCTCGCGCGCCAGAGCGGCAAAGCTCTGCGCAAGAACGGCCAAGCTGCGACGTCTGCGGCCACCGAGGTCGCGAATGAATCTGCCCAAAAGATCGCAAAGGCGCGAGCCGCTGCAGGCGCAAACGCCAAATCGATCGCTAAAGAGATTCGAGTCCAAGCACGCGAGCAGATGACAGCGGCAGCAGCCGCGCTCGCTGACTCAAAGAAGATCGCCAAGGTCGAGGCAAAGCGCATCAAAGACGAGTCGAAACGAATGAAGGACGAGTCTGCGAATGCGGTCGAGAAAGCAGTTTCGGTGGTCGCCGATG
>JBDTCL010000364.1:0-4129 GCA_039923595.1 Antricoccus sp.
ATTCCGGCGATCGGCGGCTGTCGTCGTCGGCCGGAATTTCGTGGTTGAACGTGTTCCGGCGATGCGCGATGACGTCCGACGGGCTCGGATGACTCACCGTTCGACGCTGCGACGCAGCGGCATCAGAGGATGGAGTCATCCTGCTACGGTATCGCGATCAGCCACCTACGTCGCTGACTTCAAGGTCGTGCCGCGTGCAAAGTAGGCTGTGCGAGACATGGCTAACGTTCATCGCCCCGCGCCCAGCGGACCACAGCTCGCGCGTGCAGTTGTCGCCGTTCTGGCTCCGATTCTTCGGCCGCTCGCCGACCGCTTTGCTGAGGCCGGGCATGAACTTGCGCTTGTCGGTGGACCGGTGCGGGATGCGTTACTGCGGCGCCTTGACCTGTCGGTCCCCACCGCAGATCTAGATCTCACGACGTCGGCACGGCCCGATGAGGTGTTGTCGCTGATTGCCGGCTATGCCGATGCGCAGTGGACAACCGGTATCGAGTTCGGCACCATCGGGCTCACCCACGGCGGCTTCACCATCGAGATCACGACCTATCGGGCTGACCGGTACGACCGGATCTCGCGCAACCCCGTCGTCGCGTTCGGTGAGAATCTGATCGATGATTTGGGACGGCGTGATTTCACCGTTAATGCGATGGCGATCTCGCTGCCGGACGGAGTGCTGATCGACCCGTACGACGGCGCCGCCGACCTGGCGGCCGGGATCCTGCGGGCGCCAGCGACAGCCGAAGAATCCTTCGCTGATGATCCGCTGCGGATGTTGCGTGCAGTGCGGTTTGTCGCTCAGCTTGGCTTTGAGCTGGATCCGGCAGCGGAGCAAGCGATCAGGGGAATGGCCGGTGAGATGGCCCGGATCACCGCCGAGCGGATCCAGGCGGAATTCTCAAAGCTTCTGCTTGCCCCAGCGCCACGCCGCGCCTTGCGCCTGCTTGTCGATACTGGACTTGCTGCGGTGATCTTGCCCGAGCTCCCAGCGCTCGATCTGGAAATCGATGAACACCACCAGCACAAGGATGTGTACGAGCACTCGCTGACCGTGCTCGATCAGGCGATCGCGCTGGAGCCACGACTGGGTAATGGTCCTGACCTAGTGCTGCGACTAGCGGCGTTGCTGCATGACATCGGCAAACCCGCGACGCGCCGCCATGAAGCTGGCGGGGGAGTGAGTTTTCATCATCACGAAGTAGTCGGTGCCAAGATGGTGCGCAAGCGGCTGCGGGCGCTGCGTTATTCCAAATCAGTGATCGATGACGTGGCGCAGCTTACGTTTTTGCATCTGCGCTTTCATGGGTTCTCAGGTGGCGCGTGGACCGATAGCGCGGTGCGCCGCTATGTCACAGACGCAGGTCCGTTGCTGACGAGGCTGCATGTGCTGGTGCGCTCAGACAGTACGACGCGCAATCGGCGTCGCGCGGCATCGTTGCAAGCGTCGTACGACGGGCTAGAGGAGCGCATTGACCTGATCGCGGCCGCCGAGGACTTAGAGGCGATCCGTCCTGATATCAATGGCAACGAGATTATGCAGATCCTTGACATCTCGGCCGGACCCACTGTGGGGAAGGCGTGGAAGTATCTCAAGGAGTTGCGCCTTGATCGCGGTCCGCTCGATCACGATGAGGCAGTCCGCGAACTCAAGGCGTGGGCTGCTCGCGAAGGCGTCATCTGAGCTGGCGCTTCGGCGTGCGCGTCACGCGCTATTCGGGTGACATCACACGAAGGGACCAGCGCTGAGTGGGAGTAATCGACCGTGCGCAGTGTGCGCGTGAGGTGATCGCAAGCTAGCAGCGTTCGGCGAGCCACTGCGCCGCCGCTCATCCTCGTCCGCCGCCCACACGTGGCGGGAGTTGAGCTAGTTAGCCGTGTGCGTCGCGTTTGCTGATGTAGCGGTAGCCGACGCCGGTGGCGGCGTAAAGAACGGCGCAGGTGCTGAAGAATAACCACGACACACCGTCATCGGGCAGCGTGAACGCACCGATCACGACACCGATGACAAATGAGGCATTGAAGAGGGTGTCGTATACGGTGAAAACTCGTCCACGATAGGAGTCTTCGATCGATTCCTGAATGATTGTGTCGCTGCAAACCTTGGCCCCCTGGCCAGCGAATCCGGCCAAGAATGCAGCCGCAAGCACCAGCCAGCCGTTAGCCGGAATCAGTAACAGCATTGAGATAGTGCCACCGATCCCGATGCAGAGGGCGATCCACCGGCTTTTGCCGATGTCCCGAGTGACCGCAGGTGTAACCAAAGCGGCGATCATCGCGCCCACGCCGCCGAATGCCAGCGATTGACCGACGCCAGCGATATCAGCGCGCAGGAAGCCGTCGGGATGAATGTGCACCTTAAACAGTAATAGCAAACCGACGGACAGACCGCCGAAAATCAGCCGGTGCAAGGAGACCGCAATGAGCGCTGCGTTGCATGCTGGACGCTCCCACAGGTGGACGGCACCTTGGTACATGCCGCTCAGAATGCCGCCTAGTGATCGGTGCTGCACTCGTTCGGCATCAGTGGGTCCGAGAGTGTCAGCGCCGAAACGCATCATTGTCATACAGGCCATGGCGGTGCCGATGACAGTAATGAGGCAGACCAGTGCATAGCCGTGATCGTCGCGACCAAAAATAGTGAGCAGGCCGATGGCGATGCCGCCACCGGTGATGCTGCTGATGGTGCCGCTAGTCGTGGTGAATGCGTTCGCGCTCACCAACGTCGATCGATCGACGACGTGCGGCAGCGATGCCGACAACGCCGACAGGAAGAACCGGCTCAGGGAAAGCGCGATCAGAGCGGCGGCATAAATGGCGACCTTGGCGTTGCTGACCCCACCTCCCCAGATCAGCAGCGCGACGCTCACTCCGACGAGTGTGCGTAGCAGGGTGGTGATGACCATCAGGTGCCTGCGGCTTAATCGGTCTAAAAAGACGCCCACGAACGGTCCGACGATGCTGTAGGGAAGCAGGAGGACAGCAAAACCAGCCGCGAGATCGGCGGGGCTTGAAGCGTGTTGCGGATTGAAGATGACTGAGCCGGCAAGACTGGTCTGGAACGCTCCGTCCGACAGTTGGGCAAAGATTCGCGAGCGGTAAAGCCGCCGGAAGTTTTTGCCCGCGAACATCGTTTTGACGGTGTGGGTGCCACGCAGCGCCTGCACATGGGGGTGCGTGCGTTCTACGTCAGTCACCATCTCAGCGTACGCACTCCGATCTGAATCGTCGTGCGAATGCTCTTAATCCATTCTCAGGAACGCAGCTCGCGCCCTGAAAACAACAATCCTGAACGGGTCTAAGGCCTATACGTCGTTACGTCGGCTGTGGGACGTTGTTTGCAGGGCAATTTTGAGTTGTCCTGTTTTCTTACCCGCCCCTATCGGTCGTGGAAGATCGGTTTGCGACGCTCGGGGAAGGCAGCCACGGCATCCTGGTGATCTTGGGTCATCAGCCCAAGCACCTGGGAGCGCATCTCAATCTCCATATGCTCACGAAATCCGCCGCCAATGCTGGCGTTCAGTAGCTCCTTAGCCATCCGCACCCCGAATGGTGCGTTCGAAGCGATTTCGGCCGCCATCGAGTGCGCCTCGGCGAGCGGATCATCGACAATCTTGTTGAGGAAGCCGAGTTTCTCGGCCCGTTCAGCATCGAGGACACCGCCGGTATAGAAAAGCTCCGCGGCCGCGGTTTGGCCGATGAGTCGCGGCAGGAGCCACGACAGTCCCAGATCGCCCGGCGTCATACCGATCTTGACAAACACCGCATTAAATTTGGCATCCGGCGCAGCTATTCGGATATCGGACGCGGCCGCGAATGCGAAGCCAGCGCCGACTGAGTGTCCTTGCAGAGCAACGATAATCGGCTGCGGGATCTCCCGCATGGTGAGAATGAGGTTCGTCGAGGCACGCAGCCGTTGGAGTCGGCTCTGAACCGAGCCCGGCGCGTCACGCTCAGCGATCGGCGACTTGAGGTCCATGCCGGAGCAAAAGGACTTGCCAGCGCCGGCCAGCACAACCGCTCGGCACTCATAGTCGCTGCGCAATGACTCGAATGCGGAAATCATTCCGGCGTGGATCTGCGGTGTCAGGGAATTGTGGCGTGCGGGGTTGTTGAGCGTGATGGTCGTGACGGC
>JBDTCL010000365.1:0-4869 GCA_039923595.1 Antricoccus sp.
GGCTTCGATATACGCCGCGTCCGCCTGCGGAGTATCCATGGCGATCAGCACCGACGGACCCGGTTCGGCGCTCTGCGCATCATTGAATGCATTGGCCAGTCGGTCAGCAAAACCGCCGCCGCGTTGAGTGATCAATTCAAAACCTGAGACGCCGCACGCAACCATCCGTTCTCGATTTCCGGTGTAGGCGATCACCCGACGCACATCTGTGACTCCGCGGACGTTCTCAAGCGTGTCGGCAATGGCCGCCGCCGCGAGTTCGGCTGATTTTTCGACAGTCAATGGTGGACATAGCCGAGTTTTGACCTGCCCGGCAACCGGTGACTTTGCCATCACGATGATAGTGGTGGGAGCACTGCTCATTTGGGCAACACCCGCGACATATCGCGAACGGTACGCAGCGTGCCACCGATGGTGCCAGTCACCTTTGATGCGGTACCTGCCATCCGGGGGCCGTAAGGTACGTCCACTTCGGTGACTCGCAGCCCGCACTCAGCAGCCCGCGAAATCATTTCCAGCGGCCACCCAAAACGTCGATCATTCAGTTCTAGATCAAGCAGCGCTTGCCGGTTACCCACCCGCATCGGACCCAAATCGTGGATGGCAAAACCGGTTTTGAGACGGACCCGCCGAGCTAAATAGGCATTCCCAGCACGACTATGCGCGGATAGCGCATGCCTGCTAGTCGGCCTGCGACGACCAAGTACCAGATCCGCAGCGTCTGCCACAATTGGCGCGGCCACCCGATCAAGATCCACCGGGTTCAGCGTGCCGTCGGCATCCATAAAGCCGACAATGTCACTTGTCGCCGCCTCTAGCCCTGCATGGGCGGCAGCACCGTAACCACGAACGGCAACATGCACAACCTGGGCGCCGTGATCGAGAGCAATTTGGGCTGATCCATCGGTCGATCCGTTGTCGGCCACAATCGGATTCCAGCCATTCGGCATGCGTTTAAGCAGGTCGGGTAACGCTGGCGCCTCGTTGAGGCAGGGCAGAATCACGTCGGGCATAGCGAAACCGTAGTTTGCCTAGCGCCCCACCGGGACCGAAATTGGATTACGAAACTGTGACATCCACACCGGCAGTCATCAGATAGCGACCAGCCGACACCGGATCGATCTAAGGTCAGGGCGTGTCTGAACTGAAAGAAGAATCAGTACTAGCGCCCGAGAGCGCACCCACGCGAGACTATTCGGTCGCGCGCGGTCTGCTCGCGGTTGGTGCCGTGGCAATAGTCGGGGTGGCGATCGGGCTCATCGGTACCCGCTTGATCTCAGACGGCACAAAATTGCATCTGCTGGGCGGGGTCCTGATTCGCGGCGATCTCACGATCAGTATCGGCTGGCCCATCATCGGGGCGCTCATCATCGCGGTCATTACCGTGGCGCGCGGCACCACCATCGCCTCGACGGTCTCCTGGCGCCAGCTGCAGATCATCACCACTCTTGCCAGTCTCGGCTGGACGATTTCGTTAGCGGCGGCAAAGCCAAATATCGACGGCAAAAGCGGGATTACCGGACCACTAGAGTCAATCGCAGAATATTTGTACGACGTGCCGCGAATCCACGGTCTGAACGACCTGCTCGGTAACTTCATCAAACACATTCCAGCGCTCTCAGCTGATCCTTGGACGACGCACGTCGCCGGTCACCCGCCGGGCCCGACCGCACTTTTTGCCGCACTCAAGGCGATCGGGCTTGGTGGCTCGGGCTGGGCCGCGGCAATCTGCATCCTCGTTGGGATCGGATCGGTGCCAGCGGTCCTCTCCGCGGTGCGCTCGCTACACGGCGAACCCTCGGCGCGCACTATCGCACCTTTTCTTGTCTTGGCACCGTGGGCGTTATGGATCGCAACGACGGCTGATGCGCTGTGGCTGGGCACATCTTGTCTCGCCGTTGCCGTCCTCGCCGCCAGCCTGAGCACAGCGAAGCCCCGCCGGTTGCTGTTGATCACGAGCGGCCTCTTATTCGGGATCTCGCTGTTCGGTTCGTACGGCATGGCATTGATGGGTGTGATTGTCCTGGCCGTGGTGATTTACCGGCGCAGATTTGCCGCTCTGCCATGGATCATCGTTGGCGGGCTGATCCCCGTTGTGCTGGCTGGGTTCGGCGGCTTCTGGTGGTGGCATGGGCTCGCGGTGACCTCGGTGCGGGTCACTAACGGCCCGGCGTCAATGGACCGGCCGCTGTGGTATTTCCTGATCGCTAATCTCGTTGTCGCCGCGATCGCCGTCGGCCCAGCGGTTGTCGGCGCCATCGTTCAGCGGGGACTATGGCGTCAACCACTCGTTTACGGTGCGCTATTCGCGATCCTGCTGGCCGATTTGACCGGCTTGGCCAAAGGCGAGGTGGAGCGCATTTGGTTGCCGTTCTATCCCTGGATCGCCACGGCGACGCGATGCTTGCCGAGACGCTCCGTAACATTTTGGCTCACTCTGCAGGCGGCGACACCGATCGTCATCACCGTACTGATGCGCACCGAGTGGTAGTGCTGCAGCCAGAGCAAATCGAAAGGGGATGCCGATGGCAGCCATCTTGATCGTTGATGACGATCCGACAGTCATTGACGTCGTTCGCCGGTACCTAATTCAGGCTGGGCATACTGTCGATTGCGCCGTCGAAGGTCGCGAAGCCATTGCGAAGTTCACTCACCGGCAACCCGACCTGGTGATCTTGGATTTGATGATTCCGCTGATGAGTGGATGGGATGTGTGCCGCGAAATGCGTCTTGTCGCCGACACTCCGATCATCATGTTGACCGCTCGAGACCAGGAAGCTGATCGAGTTCAAGGACTGGAACTTGGGGCCGATGATTACGTCAGCAAACCGTTCTCGCCGCGTGAATTAACACTTCGGGTCTCATCGATTCTGCGCCGCACCGCGGCGGTGGAGTCGCCGCCGATCCGGGTACTAAACGACGGCGATATCGTGCTCGATATACAGCAGCGAGCAGCCATTCGGGCCGGTCGCGATCTTGCATTGACGGTGCGTGAATTTGATCTGCTACGGCACTTCCTGGAACATCCCAATACCGCATTCAGCCGTTTGGAACTGTTGCAGCAAGTATGGGGCTGGTCGATCGGCGATGACTCGACAGTGACTGTGCACGTACGGCGACTGCGTGAAAAAATTGAGATTCATGCCTCAGATCCACAACGGATCCAGACTGTTTGGGGCGTCGGCTATCGATATGCACCACGAGTAGATCATGTGGAATGACCTTCTGAAGATCGCCGGCGTCTCGTTCGGGGCCGCAGTCGTCGTCTCGATTCCGACCTGGTTGCTACTGCGCTGGGTGCGGGTCCGTTCAGTGGCGGTGAGTTTTGCTATTGCGATCATCGCAGCAATCGTCTCGATGTGTCTCGGTGTCATCATCGCAGGCTCGATGATGGCCGTGACGCCACACGACCGCAACGTCACCCTGGTGGTCTTAGGATGCTCGACGGTCGTGACCGCAATCATCCTGTGGTGGCTCGCCCGCGACGTTCGTCGCGAGGCGGTGTGGGCCGACGCAGTGCGCAGTCGAGAAGACACGCTAGAAAAATCGCACCGCGAACTCGTCGCCTGGGTCTCACACGATCTGCGAACCCCACTCGCTGGTATCCGCGCTATGGCCGAAGCTCTCGAGGACGGTGTCGCGAATGAGACGGAGACCGTTGCGCATTACCATCGCCAAATGCGCATCGAATCCGATCGGATGGCGATGCTTGTGGACGATTTGTTTGAGGTAGCGCGAATCAACGCTGGTGCTGTCGCGTTGCCCACCAGTGCAGTCGATCTCGGCGACATTCTCTCCGATGCGCTCGCCTCGGCCGCACCGCTGGCACGAGCCTCGCAGGTGGCGTTGAATTCCGAACCGCTACGGGGCGCCATCGTTATCGGGTCATCGCCCGAGTTGGGCCGAGTCGTCCGCAACTTGCTCACTAATGCCATCCGGTTTAGTCACGAGAACGGCACTGTGCGGGTGATGTCAGGGCGGGAGGGCAATCACGTCTGGTTCTCCATCTCAGATAGCTGCGGCGGAATTAACGAAGCTGATCTGCCTCAGGTTTTTGACGTTGCATTTCGCGGCGAAATATTCAGGCCTAAGGAGGAGTCTGCTGATAGTCCGGGCGGCGGACTTGGTCTGGCAATCGCTCGGGGGCTCGTTGAGGCGCACGCAGGCACCATCGACATCGATAATGTTGCCGACGGCTGCCAGGTCACGGTGCGGCTGCCCACGGTGAGCCATTAATGGATCCGGGCTAACGCAGCGATGCCTCCGCAAACTCCTGCATCCCACGCTCAAAATCAACGACAGCCGTAAACCCTAAATCACGTTTCGCCGCTGCGGGATCGGCGACAACATGGCGCACATCCCCCAGCCGATACTCTCCAGTAATAATCGGAATTACCGCACCGTAAGCAGCGCTTAGTGCGGTTGCCATTTCGCCGATCGTATGCGGCGTACCGCTGGCGACGTTGTAGCAACGCAATGAAGCCGACCGCTGATCTGCCAACGCCGTCAATGCGGCCAGATTCGCTGCGGCAATATCACGCACGTGAATAAAGTCGCGGCGTTGCGCGCCGTCTTCAAATACCCTCGGGGCTACTCCGCGCTCGAGTGACGACCGAAAGATTGCGGCAACACCCGCATACGGCGTATCGCGCGGCATCCGCGGCCCGTATACATTGTGGTACCGCAACGCGATCGCCCGGCCAGATGTTGCAGTCGCCCAGGACGCAGCCAAATGTTCTTGTGCAAGCTTGGATGTGGCGTACGCGTTACGTGGATCGAGCATCGCATCCTCGCCGACAAGCGCTGAGGTGAGCGGACGCCCACAGCGCGGACACGGCGGCTCGAACTCGCCCTTATCCAATTCGACAA
>JBDTCL010000366.1:0-4323 GCA_039923595.1 Antricoccus sp.
GGTCTCGGGATTTGCCGGCGATTGGGTAGTCGCGGTGCCTGACCTGCACGGAGATCCTGAACGCGCTGATATCACTGATGTGCCGGCGCCGGAATTGGTGATGGTGCTCGGCGGCGACGGTACCTTCCTCAGAGCTGCTGAATACGCTCGACCGTCGGGCGCGCCAATCCTAGGTGTCAACCTCGGTCATGTGGGATTTCTGGCCGAGGCCGACCCAGAAGAATTAGATGATGCGATCGCGCGGGTTCTTAGCCGTGAATACCACGTCGAGGAGCGGATGACGCTCGATGTCGAGATCTGCACCGGCGACAATACTGTTCATACCTGGGCATTGAACGAAGCATCGCTGGAAAAATCGTCCCGAGAACGCATTCTGGAGGTTCAAATCAGCATTGACGGCGATCCTCTTACGGCATTCGGCTGTGATGGGGTGCTGTGCGCAACGCCGACCGGTTCGACAGCGTACGCATTCAGCGCAGGCGGTCCGATCTTATGGCCGAACGTCGATGCCACACTGGTGATTCCCAATGCCGCGCACGCGCTGTTCGCCCGGCCGTTAGTCGTTGGTCCGCAGTCGCATATCCGACTCGACATTGCCGATCGCGGTCATGATGCGGTGCTGTGCGCCGACGGTCGCCGGACAATAGTCGTGCCTGCCGGATGTTATGTGCAGGTCCGTCGTGGAAGCAAACCGATCAATGTTGCCCGGGTCCACAACGAAAGTTTTACCGATCGTTTGGTTGCTCGATTTGCCCTTCCGGTAAACGGATTCCGAGACACCGGCACCCCGCCGAGGTACTAACCGGTGCTCGAAGAAGTACGCATTCGTGGACTTGGCGTGATTGCTGATGCCACCCTGCCGCTGCGACCAGGCTTTACCGTGCTCACCGGCGAGACCGGAGCTGGCAAAACCATGGTGGTCGCGAGTCTGCTGCTACTTTTTGGCGAACGCGCTGATACCGCACAGATCAGTTCGGGACTAGATCTGGCCGATATCGA
Organism: Antricoccus sp.; assembly: GCA_039923595.1. Classification (GTDB taxonomy): domain Bacteria; phylum Actinomycetota; class Actinomycetes; order Mycobacteriales; family Antricoccaceae; genus Antricoccus. Next base: position 1,000 of record JBDTCL010000366.1, read on the forward strand.
GGGCCGACTCCGAATCGATCCGGACCACGCTGCGATGGCGACAGTGCTCGAAGCTGGCGGCGCGCCAGACGAGGACGGCAGCCTCATCGTGAGCCGGACTATCAATCGGTCCGGTCGCTCACGAGCGACAGCCGGTGGCCGAACGGTGCCTGCGGGACTACTGGCTACGATCGCTGAGCGTCTCGTCGCGGTGCATGGCCAATCCACCCAGCTGCGGCTGGCGAAATCCGCCGCCCAACGGGAGCTGCTAGACCGTTTTGCAGGTGCCAACCTGGATGAGGCACTGCTGCACTATCAGCAACTATTTAGCAGCTGGCAAAGTCTTGAGCATGAGCGCGAAGATCGTGCTCGAGATGATGAAGCCCGCATCCGGGAGCGTCAACTGCTGCGATTCGGCGTCGCGCAAATCGATGCTATCGAGCCGACACCAGATGAAGACTCCTCACTCGATGAACAGATCGACCGATTGAGCAATGCCGACGCATTGCGAACTGCGGTGCAGCACGCCCACGCGCAACTGACAGTGGGCGACGAGGCAAGTGCCGAACGCGAGGGTGGGGTGGACGCGGCAATGGCCGTGGTGCACCGCGCACTCGTGGACGGTTCAGAATATGACAAACAGCTCGGCGATTACGCCGAGCGAGCGCACGAGGTCGCGATCTTGGCCGCTGATCTAGCGAGCGACCTTTTGGCCTATAGCGAGCATGTCAGTGCTGATCCGGACCGGCTGAGCACCCTGATGTCGCGTCGCGTCGAAATTCGTGACCTGATCCGTAACTACGGCGGCGCTAAAGGTCTTGCTGGCGTCCTCGCGTGGGCCGAATCGGCGCACGAGTCGCTGATGGCAATGGATGACTCCGCAGAAGGTATCGCGCATTTAGAACGCCGTTGCCAGCAAGCAGCAGAGGCCGCAGCACAGGGCGCGGCCGTCCTTACCGAGCTGCGGACGACAGCTGCTCGCGCCTTCGAAGAAGCGATTAGCCTCGAGCTTGCGCAGCTGGCGATGGGGTCGGTCATGCTCAGTGTGCAGCTTCACAAGCGGCCCCAGCAGGACGGCGCTCCGACGTTGCTTGGAGCAGCCGCGTCGATGAGCGGAATCGATGTGGTGAGCATCGAGATCAGTAGTGACGCTGGCCGCACGTCGCGACCGCTTGGCCGCGGTGCCAGCGGTGGTGAGCTGTCGCGGGTGATGCTCGCGATCGAGGTGGTGCTCGCCGGCGCCAATCCCGTGCCGACGATGATTTTTGATGAGGTCGACGCCGGCGTGGGCGGCGCGGCTGCCATCGAAATTGGCCGTCGACTTGCTGCGCTAGGCCGTAATCACCAAGTGGTCGCCGTGACACATTTGCCGCAGGTGGCAGCGTTCGCTGATCACCACGTCATGATCGAGAAATCCGACGCAGGTGCCATCACCCGGTCGGGCATCCAGGTGCTGCACTCAGAGCAACGGATCGAGGAGATCACCAGAATGCTCGCCGGTCTTGCACATAGTGATTCTGGCCGTGCGCATGCCGCTGAATTGTTGGCTGCGGCCGCACGTGAGAAGCAACCTGCGGCGACCGGGCGCCGAAAGAAAGCAGCATCACCCATCAAATGAGGTGTGTTCACGCGGTAAATACGGCAATCGGCTAGTAACAATGGAACACTGGCGACATGCGAATTGCCACCATCCGTAAGGGGAAGTCCGCGTCGAAACCCTCCGGCGCCGACGGAGTGGCGCGCCTCGATCGTCGCACCAAAAACCTCACCAAGCGTCTGCGACCGGGTGAAATTGCCATCATTGATCATGTCGATATTGATCGGGTGAGCGCTGACGCGCTGGTCGGCTGCAAGGTCGCCGCGGTGGTGAACGCCAGTCCGAGCATCTCTGGCCGTTATCCAAATCTTGGCCCGGGGATTCTGCTTGATGCCGGAATCCCGCTGCTGGACAATGTCGGCAAGCAGGTCTTTAACGACCTCAGGGAGGGCATCCGAGTCCAGCTTGTAGACGACAAGTTGATGCACGGCACCAAAGAAGTCGCCAGCGGTTTTCGTCACGACGACGATTCAGTCACCGCCGCAATGAACGAGGCCCGGGCTGGGTTATCCACTCAGCTTGAGGCGTTCGCGGCCAACACCATGGAATACATGAAGCAAGAGCGCACCTTGCTGCTCGACGGCATCGGCGTTCCAGATGTGCGCACGAATTTCGAGAATCGCCATGTCTTGATTGTGGTCCGTGGATATGACTACAAAGAAGACCTCAAAATGCTGCGCCCCTATATCCGGGAGTACAAGCCGGTACTTGTGGGCGTGGACGGCGGCGCAGACGCCTTAGTCGAGCTCGGTTTGACACCGGACATGATCGTCGGCGATATGGATTCAGTGTCCGACGAGGTACTCAAATGCGGAGCCGAAGTCGTCGTACACGCCTATTCCGATGGCCGCGCCCCGGGACTCGCACGGGTGCAAGATTTGGGCGTTGATGCCGTCACGTTTCCAGCCGCAGCGACGAGCGAAGATATTGCGATGCTGCTCGCGGATGAAAAGGGCGCTGAGCTAATCGTCGCGGTGGGCACGCACGCGACGCTGGTGGAGTTTCTGGATAAGGGTCGCGGCGGCATGGCCTCGACGTTCCTCACCCGGCTGCGGGTCGGCAGCAAACTCGTCGACGCCAAAGGGGTTTCGCGCTTGTATCGCAGCCGGATCGGGTCCGGCTCGCTGATCCTCCTGGTGGTTGCTGCGTTAATCGCGATCGTGGTGGCACTTTTGGTCTCCAAGGTCGGTCTGACCTATGTCGAGATCTTGGTCGATAAATGGCAAAGCTTCGTATTCTGGGTTAAGGGCTTATTCTCGTGATTGATTTCAAGTACCACGTGGTGTCACTTATTTCAGTCTTTCTGGCGATCGCGCTGGGCATCATCATCGGTACCACGGCCTTAAACGGACCGATCACAAACAACCTCAACTCACAGGTCAAGTCGCTAAAAGATGACAAGCGGTCCCTGGAGAGCACGGTCGAAGGCCTCACTAGTCAGGTCTCGCAAAACAGTCAGTTTGATGCAGCGGTCGCAGGATCGCTAGTCAAGGAAGTACTGGCGAACCAGAACTTCATCACTATCACCACCGGTGATGCGGTCACTGCCGACCAGCGCGACAACATCATCAAGATGACGCAATCCGCTGGGGCCAAAAACACCGGCGCGATCTCACTGACCAATGCCTATTCAGATCCGGCAAAGTCCTCGGAATTGTTAAAGTTCGCGACCACTGACCTACCGGCGGGAGTGTCGGTCACCGCATCAAATGACGCGGGCACGGTAGTGGGCTCCTTAATCGCAGCAC
>JBDTCL010000367.1:0-11694 GCA_039923595.1 Antricoccus sp.
GGCTGCACCTGCCATTGTTGGGATCGCGGAAGATATCGATGAGCAAGGTCGCTTGTGCGTTCGGATCAATGATGAAGTTGTCGCAGTCGGCGCTGGCGATGTCATCCACGTGCGCCGCGCCACCGCAGGCGGCTGATCCGACGCGCGTCACATTCGCACACGCTATTGCTCGACTGCGTGTGCGAACCTGACGCAGGTACGACTCGATGCTGCAGATTCGCGCGGTTTCAGCGGAAATTGCTGGGCTGCCGCAGCAGAATCTGGACTTGATTCTTGTAGATTGAGTGTGAGTCACGCTCAAGCAGATCGTCGGCTAGCGAATACCGACCGTAATGATGGAGGGGCGATGGGCTTTCCGGAAAATGTGCTGACCGACAATGAGAAGGTCGAGCAAAGTCTGCATCCGCACTGGATGACGGTCCTCGTGCCTAGCATTCTGGCAGTTGTGCTGATCGCTATCGCGATCGTCATCGCTGTCGTTACCCCGAATACTTCTGACTGGAATATCGTCCAGTGGGTTGTCGTGGGCTTGGCAGTTATTGCGTTCATCATTTTGTGCTTGGTGCCATTTCTGCGCTGGCGTACGACGCACTATGTGATTACCGATAAGCGGGTGATGGTGCGACGCGGGATACTTTCTAAGTCGGGCAAAGACATCGGATTGTCCAAGATCACCGATGTGTCCTTCCATCAGTCGCTCCTGGATCGAATCATTCGCGCCGGCAGTTTGCATATTGAGTCAGCCGGTGATAGCCCAGATGAGGATCTGGACAATATTCCGCGAAGCAACGAGGTGCAGCAATTTCTCAATCGCCTCGTTGAACAAGACCAGAACCGTCATGGGATGGCCGGCGGCACGCCGGTACCCGAGCAGCAGAGCCGATTGCCTGCACCCACGTCTGCACCTGAGCAGCCGTATGAGCGGTATGAACCGTATGAGGCCTACGAACGCACGATCCGAGACGATCCTGCGCAGGGTTGGGAGACCCGTCCTTAACAGCGTGCAAGGATTTACCCACGCCTAAGAACAGCAGATCCGAGAACATGTCGGAGCGCTGTCCTACGGTAGGGATATGCGTATTTTGCACACCTCAGACTGGCACGTGGGTCGCCGCTTCTGCGATCATGACGTGCTCGATCATCTTGCGCTAGTGCTCGATGAGATCGTCGAGGTAGTACGCACTGAATCCGTCGATGTTGTGCTCATTGCCGGTGATGTCTTTGATCGTGCGTCGCCGCCCCCGGAAGCATTTCGATTCCTTGATGATTATCTGGATCGGATTCGTGAAGCTGGCGCTCAGATTGTGCTTATTTCTGGCAACCACGACGGCGCCAGCCGACTTTCGTTTATGTCCCGAGCGGCAGCTCGATATGGCATCCACGTGCGTACCGTCGCAGAGTCGATCGGCGAGCCGGTAATACTGCACGACCCGCATGGTCCGGTGCATTTTTATGGCATCCCTTATCTAGATCCGAACCTTGATCGCAATCGACTTGGTGACGACCAGCTGCGCACACACGAACTGATCCTCGACGCGGCCATGGACCGGATTCGATCCGATATCGCCGGCCGAGGCAGCAACGCCAGGGCAGTAGTGCTCGCGCACTGTTTCGCCATCAATGCCGGGCGTCGCGCGAGGTTGCCTGCAGCGGCTGATACCGCCGCCGCGGTGACCGGCTCGATGCGCAGCATCGCAGTCGGCGGAGTGGAGGTCACTCCCAGCGCGGTCTTTGATGGAGTCTCCTATGTGGCGCTCGGTCACCTCCATACCAAGCAGTCGGTGACACCGACGATTCGTTACAGTGGCGCACCGCTGGCCTACTCATTTACTGATGATCGAGGTGTGCGGGGATTTTGGCTTGTCGATCTGGACGGTGATGGCACCATCGACACGCAGTGGCGCGAATTACCGGTGCCCCGGCAGATGAGTATTTTGACCGGTACGCTGAGCGACTTGCTCACCGATCCGGCATATGAGTCAGCGCGCGTTCATTGGGTAAGCGCCGTACTGACCGACCCAATTCGTCCACTCGATGCCATGCGCCGGTTGCGTGAGCGGTTTGCCTACTGCGCGCAGCTGGAACATCGACCACCGCGTGCTCTCGAAGACACGTCGTTGTCTTACCGAGAACGAGTGCGCGGTAAACCCGACGAGCAAGTCACCCTAGATTTCATCGAGCATGTGCGTGCGGTCGCGGGGACTGGAGCCGAGCGCGCCCTCGTCGCCGCGGCATTCGAGGACATTCGACGGGATGAGGCGGCCGAATGAGGCTGCATTCGCTGCGACTGCAGGCATTCGGGCCATATGTCGAGCAGCAGTTTATTGACTTTGACGCGCTCGCGCGTGACGGGCTTTATCTATTCACCGGTCCGACCGGCGCCGGCAAGAGCACGATTTTGGATGCGGTGGCCTTCGCCTTCTATGGACAATTGCCCGGCGTGCGCAAAGGAACGTCGCACCGAATAAAAAGTGATCACGCGGGGCTAACGGCCAGGCCTATGGTGAGCGTGGAGTGCACTCTAGGTGAGAACAGGGTGCGCATCACTCGAAGTCCGAGCTTCGTCCGTCCAGCTAAGCGCGGCAACGGAACGACCACCGAACGATCCTCTATCGCGGTCGAGATCTGCACCGACGGGAAATGGATCGGTCTTGAAGGTGGCACCCGGGACAACGTGGTCGGCGACTGGATTCACCAGCAGGTCGGGCTGACCTGTGAACAATTCATGCAAGTCGTGCTCTTGCCACAGGGCGAGTTCGCGCGATTCCTGCTCGCCGCAGATGTCGAGCGCGAGGCAGTTCTGCGCACACTGTTTGCTGCGGATCGGTTCGCGAATGTCGAGAATTGGTTTGACGAGCGCGAGCGGCGCCTGCGGACGGCAGCCGCGGAAGCGGCGAAAGAGGTGGGATCGCGGGTTGCTGCCGCCTGTGCCATAGCGGGGATCGATGAAGCCGACACTCCTGAGCCAACAGATGCAGCATGGTTTGCAAATCTCAGTCACGCGGCAGCGGCCATCAGTCACAGTGCGCTCACGAGCGCAACTGAGTGTGCGGCGTGGCGTGATACCGCGCAGCGACGACTGACCCATAGCGAGCGGATCGTCGCCGCGCAGGCGAAACGCGCTACCGCTCGCGACCTGGCAACCGTCGCCGAGCAGCAGATCGCAAAGATAGTGCATATCCAAGCGCGCCTTGCTGATGCTCGCAAGGCAAGTGTGATCGCGCCGTTGCTGCACCGCAGCCGCGTCGCGCAACACGCAGCGGAAGTCGCAATTGCCAGGCTCGCGGTGAGCCGCGCAAGCTGTGCCCAAGCGACTCCGGCCTCCGCATCCACGCCGCAAGAATTGCTGAGCGTGCTTCAGACTGAACGAGCTGCACTTGCGCCAGCGTTAGACGAGGAACTAGCGCTCGCGGCAGTTCGTCATTGCACCGGCGAGGCCAATGCTGCCTTGGCTGCAGCGGCATCGGAACTTGATTTGGCTATCGTCGATCAAGGCGCGATGCCAGGCCAGTTGCGGATCGCAGCTGATCAAGTGAACAGGCTGCGAGCCAGTGCGGCTTCTTATGACCAGCTAGCGATGCAATTGTCCGCTATCCGCGAGATCGCGGCAGCTCATCGGGACCTGAAGACGTTGACCGCGACGCGCAAAGCTACTCTCTCGAAGGTTCTCGCTGCGACTAAGTCGGCGTTGCTCGCGAAGGAACGCTGGCTTGACCTACGTGAAAAGCGGCTCGCCGGAATCGCCGCAGAGTTGGCTAGTGAGTTGATTGTTGATTCGCCGTGCGCGGTTTGTGGTTCAGTTCGGCACCCGGCGCCGGCAATTGGAGACGGTTCGTCACCGACTCGCGCCGAGGAAGAAATGGCCCAAAATGCGGCTGACAACTGCGCTCATGAGCAGGCCGATGCGACGGCTTTGCTCGCCGATCTGGATATCAAGATCTCAGCTCTGCAGGCGAAGTGCGGTGACGCTAACCGTCACTCAACAGCTCAGCGTGTCGCGGAAATCGAAGCCGATTTGCTTGTAGCGGCAAACGCTGCCGGTGATTTGAAACAGGCAGAGTCGGTTCTCGCCGGACTTGAGCTTCGCCAAATCACGCTGGGTGCTGAGGTAATCCAACTGCGGGCGATCCGAGATGATTGTTCGGTACGCGCCGCTGCAGAGGCTGAGCGGCTTCGGGGCGCAGAGCATCGGATTGCCGCTGCAGCAGGAAAGTGTGCGTCAGTCACCGAGCGCATCGCCGATCTAGACGGGCAGGTTAGTTCGCTTGCGGACTTGGTGAAGGCGACGATGGCAACCGACGATGCGAGCTCCGAACTGGCCGCGGCTGAGGCGGCATTACGCGCTGCGGCGATCGAGGCCAACTTTGCTAGCGCGCAAAAAGCGATCGAGGCACATTTGCCAGAAGCCGATGTCGAGGCACTCCAGAGCGAAGTCGATCACCATAATCAACAATCGATCGAAGCGCGCACCATGTTGGCCGACCCGGACTTCGTCGGTCTGCCCGACGAGATACCGCCGATCGAGTTACTTCGCGAGCATCTAGCCGAAGCCGATCGCGCTGATCGTGCGGCTGCCGGAGCGCTAGCGTCCGCAAAACGCGCTGCGCAGCAGTTAGCGACGCTTCACGACCAGGTTTTACCAGCGATCGATCGAGCGAAAGCTAGGCAGGCGGAGCATGAAGTGGTGCGTGGTCTTGCGTTGCTGGTGCGTGGTCAGGGTGGCAACGAGCTCGGAATGCACCTCACCGCCTATTTCCTTGCTGCCAGGCTGGAACAAGTTGCAGATGTCGCATCGGGCCATTTATTGAAGATGACTGATGGCCGTTACTCGCTGATTCACAACGATCAACGCGCCAAGAAGCGTGGCGCCGGGGGCCTGGGTCTGGAAGTTATGGATGCCCACACGGGCCTCCCGCGGCCCACACACACGTTATCTGGTGGCGAAGGTTTTCTCGCGGCGTTGGCGCTGGCGCTGGGCCTTGCTGAGGTCGTGACTGCAGAGTCTGGTGCGACGACACTCGACACCCTGTTTATCGATGAGGGCTTCGGAGCACTAGATAGTGAGGCACTGGAGCGGGCGATGTCGGTGCTCGATGATTTGCGTAGTGGCGGTCGTAGCGTCGGGTTGATCAGCCATGTCGAGGAATTGAAGACGCGCATCACAACGCAGCTGCAGGTGACTCGGACTCCGCATGGGAGCTACCTCGAATCGACAGCAACCACCAGCACATCTGCAATTGAGAGCGAACGCAAAGTACCTGAATCGCTCATGGCAGGGTAATGGGATGGCTGATATTCGAACCTCGACCGGTGGTGTCCCGAGCTTTTGGTTCGAGGATTTTTGGATCGGCGCCGAGTTTGATCTAGGAATCGCGGTCGCTGATAGGGACGAGATTATCGATTTCGCCAAGCGATATGACCCGCAGTGGTACCACATCGATGAGGACGCAGCTCGCGATTCCACCTGGGGCGAGCTCATCGCGAGCGGTTGGTGGACCGGCTCGGTAATGATGCGCCAGTATGCGACAAGCTTCCTGTCGAAGGCCGCTCCAGATGCCTCGCCTGGAATGGAAAATCTTCGATGGTATAAGGGAATTAAGGCAGGCGACATCCTGAATATCACTATGAAGGTGACAGATCTGCAACCCTCCTCGCGCGGAGATCATCTCGGTACGGCATATTTGGAGTGGACGGCGACCGTCGACGGTGTACGGGTTGCCTCAATGACCGGCCGTGGTTGGTTTCATCGGCGTCCTGCCGCGTAGATCCGGCAACGTCTATTTAAAATCACGAGACATTCGCGGCAGAGTTGCAGTCGGGGCCATCGAATTGATAGTGATCGATAACGGCTCGAGTTTTTCGGCGATCAGATTGACCGCGCCGTCATTGGTTTCGATGATGCCGCGGATATACAACGCGGGACTTTCGCGAGCGATCGACAGATACCGGTTCCAGACCGGTACTGGCACAACGACATTGATCATGCCGGTTTCATCTTCCAGATTCATAAAAGTCACTCCTGCTGCGGTGGCTGGCCGTTGCCGATGGGTGACTACCCCGGCTACGAGTAGTCGAGTGCCGGTCGCGATGGCAACTAACTGGTTGGCCGGAATTGCGCCACGAGCCTCGCACTGTGCACGAACAAACTCAATGGGGTGGCTCTTCGGGGTGATCCCGGTAGCCCATAAGTCAGCCATACTCTGCTCACCACCGCTCATGAGTGGTAGTTCGGGCACGGGCAGCGGTGATCCTGAATCCTCGATGTGACCGGTACGCTCGGCAGCGGCTGGCCCAGCTGCCCATAGCGCTTGTCGTCGATCCACCCCCAAACTGCTAAATGCGCCTGCTGTTGATAGCGCCTCCAACTGCGGTGTGCTCAGTCCGCAGCGGCGGACTAGATCAGCCATGCTGGCAAACCGACCATTTTGTTCGCGTTCAGCCACAATCCGCTCGGCAATTTCGACACCGATTGTGCGCACTGACTGCAAGCCCAAACGGACCGCGAAATTGCCGTCTCGACGATGCTCATCGCTTGCGAACGAGTGATCGGGCTGCCACGTTAGGGAACCTTCGGTAATGATCGGATCATGGATACAGCGCGGATCACCGGTTGGCTTCAGTCGCGCAGCGCGAGGTGGGCAAACCGTACAATCAAAGTCACCCGGTTCAAGTCCAGCATGAACGCCGGAAAGCTGAATATCAGGTGAATGCACCGCAACACCGTGCCTTCGTGCATCTGCCACCAGTGATTGCGGCGAATAAAAACCCATCGGCTGAGCTTGCAACAGTGAGCACAAGAACGCGCCTGGGTAGTGCAATCGCAGCCAGGTGCTGGCGTAGACCAGCAAAGCGAATGAGATCGAATGGCTCTCGGCAAAACCAAAATTAGCAAAGGCCTCGATCTTGTCGTAGATACTGTCTGCCATGTCGCCGGTAATACCATTGGTGGCCATGCCGTCGTACAACTTTGCTTTCAGGCGAGCGATTTTTTCGATTCCGCGCTTAGATCCCATCGCCCGTCGCAGCAAATCGGCATCACCGCCACTGCAGCCACCGACCGCCATGGCGATTTGCATGAGTTGTTCTTGAAATAGCGGTATCCCCAGGGTGCGCTCTAAGACTGGTTTGAGCGCTGGGTGCTGATAAGTCACTTCTTCATGCCCACGACGCCGCCGAATATACGGATGTATCGCGCCACCTTGAATCGGCCCGGGACGGATCAGCGCGATTTCGATGACTAAGTCATAGAACCGGCGAGGTCGAAGTCGCGGCAGCGTTGCCATCTGGGCACGACTTTCGATCTGGAAAACTCCCACAGTGTCCGCTTGGCAGACCTGGTCATATACGCCCTTTTCTTCCTTGGGCATGGTCGCAAGAGTCCATCGTTCACCAAGATGAGCATCAACTAGATCCATGCAGTATGACAGGGCGGAAAGCATGCCGAGTCCGAGCAAGTCAAACTTGACCAATCGCATGGATGCGCAATCATCTTTATCCCATTGCAACACGGTGCGACCAGGCATTCGGGCGTGCTCGATAGGGCAGACCTCGCCAACTGGCTGACGAGTGAGCACCATTCCGCCGGAATGAATCCCTAAGTGTCGTGGGAAAGTCACCAGTTCGCTTGCCAATTGCACAACTTCATCTGGGATACGGTCGGGATCATCGGACAGTGGTGCGTGGTCTACTGATCTGGCATAGCTATCCATGCGTTTTGACCACGCATCTTGCTGACCAACGCTATAGCCGAGTGCTTTTGCCATATCTCGTACCGCTGATCGTGGTCGATAAGTGATCACATTCGCCACCTGTGCGGCATTGCGTCGACCATACTTTTTATACACATACTGGATCACTTCTTCGCGGCGTTCAGAATCGATATCGATATCGATATCTGGTTCCTCATTGCGGGTCTCAGAGAGGAATCGTTCGAACGGCAGACCGTACAAGATCGAGTCCACAGCAGTGATCCCAAGAGCAAAACAGACTGCTGAATTTGCCGCTGATCCACGCCCTTGGCACAGGATATTGTTACGCCGTGCGAACTGCACAATGTCATGCACGATCAGAAAGTAACCCGGAAAGTCCTTTGCGGCGATGACCTCTAGCTCCATCTCGAGCCGCTGGTATGCCGTAGGGTCTGTCGGATTTTCCGGGTTTCCATAGGTCTGACGAGCCCCACGCCAGGTCAGCTCCCGCAGCCAGCTCATCAGGTCATAACCTTCTGGCACATCCAAATGTGGCAATTGCGGCGCGGCTGATTGCAGCGAGAACGCTAACTCGTCAGCGATTGCGACCGTACGTGAGATCGCGCCGGGAAAGCGGTCAAAGCGTGCCGCCATTTCGGCGCCAGATCGCAGATGCGCGGTTCCTGCGGTCGGTAGCCAGCCATCCATCTCATCAAGACTGCGTCTGGCTCGTACCGCAGAGAGCGCCATTGCCAATCGCCGCCGCGATGGCGAAGCGAAGTGCACGTTATTAGCAGCGATAACCGGCAAATGGGCGTCAGCGGCGAGTATCGCCAGTGCGTCATTGCGTTCGTGATCGAGGGGGTAGCCATGGTCGGTCAATTCCACCACAACATTGTCGTGGCCAAAGAGCGCGGTGAGGATATCGAGCTCTCTTCGTGCGGCTGCGAACCGCTCACTACGGGTGCTGATCCCCGCGGTGTCGAGCTTTTCAGTATTGCTTCCACTCAACGCAGCTGGGACAGCTCCTTTGCGGCAGCCAGTAAGGACCAGCCAGTGTCCGTCCGCGCGCTCAGCGAGTGCCTGCAAGTTGTACTGCGGCTTGCCTTTATGCGCACCGGCTAGTTGCGCATCGGTGATCGCTCCAGCAAGCCGGTGATAGCCCTCAGTACCGCGGGCAAGCACCAGCAGATGAGTGCCTTCAGGGTCAGCAATACCATTTTGTGGTTGACGCAAATCGAGGGAAAGTTCAGCGCCAAAAACGGTCGGTAGGTCGTACTCCCGAGCTGCATCGGCCATCCTGACGACACCAGGCAGACCGTCGTGGTCAGTCAGAGCGAGCGAATGTAGACCGAGTCGGATAGCTTCCTCGACAAGCTCTTCCGGCGCACTTGCGCCATCGAGGAAGGAAAAATTGGAGTGACAATGCAGCTCCGCGTAGGGCACGACCTTGCCCATAGGTCGAGCGGGACGACTATCGGGTGCGTCATACGCCGGTCGGTGCCGACTCCATGCAGGGGAGTCGCCGCCGTCGGGCTGAGTCAGCCCATCGTTTGGTACCTGCGATAGTCGGCGTTCGAGTTCGGACCAGGACACCGGTGGATTCTGCCAACCCATACTGTTACCTCCGGCTGCTAGTGCGCAAATTAGTCATACGTAGCCTCGATCCACCAATGCGCATCGACATAGATCAGCAGATACGCAGCATCTTCAGTTGTCACTTGAATACGCGTGAGTGTCTTTGCAGATGCCTGATCCCACCACCGCTCATCAGACATCCACGGCCCAGCCCACGCATCAATGAGTGCGGTGTGGCCATTGCGATAAATCAGGGTGTGCGGCTCACCGTCAAGGACGCCTCGCTCGGTGGGCAACAACGGGCCTGCGGCGCTGCGCAGTTCGATGCCGACCGGAACTGGAAGCACTTGAGACGGTGCTGGATCTGGCAATCGGCCCGGCCACGGAGCGGCCGGGTCACGCTGTAGGGCAGCTGCCTGCCCCCACGGCACCATCGTGGTGTGCTCGGCCGGAGACCGTCCTCCGCTTCGTACCGGAGTAACAACCGCAGTGTGATCGAGCAAGCTCTGAATCCGGGCAAAGGCACGGTGGATTCGCTCGTCAGGACTTTTGTCGCCCCACAGCCCATCGGCATGGATCCCAATTCGCTCAACGGTGTGCGGTGTGATGAGGATGCTCGTAATGGGTGAGCTCAGAACGCCGCCGGCGTGGATGCCTACTGCTGCGCCATTATCGGCTGGAGTGGCCGCTTGCACCTGCCATCTGACTCGGTCAACGAGATCGGTGGAGTCAAACCAGCGGGGATGTCGCCACACTCGTTCAGAAAAGCCGCCGTCTTCGGTGCGAAGCGCAATCCGTAATGCCGTCGCGACTAGATCGCGCGCGGCTAGCGCTGCGACGAAATCGTCGGCATGCGCACGAGCAGCGAAAGCGATGGTGTCGACGCGCTCATGCGGCGGATCGAGATCGATAAGCAAGGTTAGATCTGCTGGTGGGATACGGATGGCAAGACTGCGCCGTTCACGCCCGGCTGCCAGACGATGCGCACAGGTGCCATCAGCGCCAAACCTTGCTGCGACTTGGCTAGTCGGCAGGGCGGCGAACGCTCCTAGAGTGCGAAGTCCCATGCGGCGCAGGACATCAGCTAGCTCGGGGCGGTCAAGGGCACTGACCGGAAGATCAGCGAGAAACCGGGCGGTGCCCCCCGGTGGCACGACGATATCGACCCGGGCAGCCTGGGTGGCGGCAAAGGTGCCATCAGCAATGCCGAATCTGGCATCGGGATATCCCACGCTAAGCAGATGCTCGCCGATGGCGTCAATGACCGCATCCTCGCTACCGAAATACCGTGTTGGTCCGCGGGCGCCGGTGGCGCACATACCAGGACGGATTGCTTCTATGGCAGGAGAAATTTGTTCGATCGCACGCAGTACCGGCTCAAAAGCGCGAGCATCATCTGCTGGGTTGTAACCGATGCTGTGTAACGATGGGCAGCGCGATTGAGCATCTCTGCTACGCATACCGCGCTTGATGCCGTAACGCCGGGCGAATGCAGAGCAAGCAAGTACCGCGCCTTTATCAAAAATTGCTACTGGCTTATCGGCCAGATCCATTGCCTGAGTTGCCGCAATCACCGGCCAGTCGGGGTACCACATCACCATGACTCGTTGCTGAGGCTCATCCAGACTGCGATCATCGAGATCGAACAGTGCATCGATGCTCAAGGGACTAATCGCAATCGGTCAGATGATGCTGATGCATCACCGATATAGCGGCGAACGGTGCCATCAGGTGCGGGTAGCCATAGGTGTTCGACGTGCGGTGCGCCTTTGCCGCTTGCGGTCACAAGTGCATGCCGTGCAGCGAGATGACCGTGACCATTTTGACCCATTCCCAGCCAGGTGCTGCGACCGATCGTTAATCGTTGGTAGGCGCCAGGCCATGATTGGCCCAGCACGATCAGCGTGCAACCACGACCTCGCAGTCGCGCGCTAATCCGACCGACATCAGCTGGCCGCGGCTGACCTGGGGCCCGGACGAGGACAACATCCAGTGCATCGCAAAGGATCGCGACAACATCAAGCCACCGATGGCCTGGATCTGGGACCAGGGCAAGCCGCTCGAGATCGATCCCCATCGCTGCGGCAGCTTGAGTGCCCAATTGCGGCATCCCGACTATGGCGCTCCATGCACCAGCTGCACTGGCGCCAGCCAACATTGCTAGAGCAAGAGAAGTCGATGACTCAACGAGATAGGGAACTGACCGTTTTAACCCATATCCGCCTAAAAGCGGTATCAGTCCTGACAAGGTGGGGTGATAATGCTGCTTGATATCGCTGCCTCGGATGACCCCGGTCGGGGCAGGCAGTGCGCTTGCGCGTTGCAATGGCAACTGATCGAGTGAAAGCGCTAGCGTGGACACTCATTAATGATCGAACACTTGTACGATTAGCGCAAGTGATCAATCAAGGCTGTGGATAACTACCCA
>JBDTCL010000368.1:0-7290 GCA_039923595.1 Antricoccus sp.
ACGCGCCGAAAGCGGACGGCAAGAATGTCGTGATCGCAGTACGCGCCTGCGGCGTCGCATTCCCCGAAGTGCTGCAGAGCCGAGGGATGTATCAAATCAAACCCGACCCGCCATTTATTCCAGGGGCAGAAGTCGCCGGCGAGGTCATCGACGCGCCAGCAGACTCGGGCTTCAAAAAGGGCGATCGGGTCGCTGGATTCCCGCTGCTTGGTGGTTATGCCGAGGTCACCGTCGCCGAGCCAGAGTCGGTTTTTCCGCTGCCAGATAGCGTTTCATTTGAGCAAGGTGCAGCACTCCCGCTGAACTACTTGACCGCCCATTTCGCATTGCTGCCGCGCGGCCGGATGGCTAAGGGTGAATCGGTGCTCGTTCACGGCGCGGCCGGTGGCGTCGGCACTGCGACAATCCAGGTCGCCAAGGCGTTCGGCTCAGGCGAGGTTATTGCGGTGACGTCCACCGATGAAAAAGGGCAGATTGCACTCGACTGCGGCGCGGATGCGTACGTACTCGTTGACGGTTTCAAAGACGCGGTCAAGGAACGCACCGGGGGCAAGGGCGTCGATATTGTGATGGATCCGGTCGGTGGGGACCGCTTCACCGACTCCCTGCGATCACTGGCCACTGATGGTCGACTATTGGTGGTGGGCTTCACCGCGGGACAGATTCCCGAAGTAAAGGTCAATCGACTGTTGTTGAACAACATCGATGTGGTCGGGGTCGGTTGGGGCGCGTATGCCAAGCCGCGCCCTGGTTACATGAAGAACCAGTGGAACGAGCTGTACCGGTTCATCGCCGACGGGACCCTCACAGCGCCGATCGGCGGATCGTATCCGCTTGAGCAGGCAGTCGAAGCGTTGAAGGCAATTGATGAGCGCCGGGCCACCGGCAAGCTCGTTTTGACCACCTAATCGGCGGGTGGACGTCGATTCTTCGTGATTTGACGTCAGGTTCCTAAAAATTGACGGCAAATTTGGTTGCAGTGGCGTCAGTATGGTGTCATGATGACGTCATGGAACTCAATACGTATATCCAGCAGGTGCGCGACGGCGTGAATAGCGCAGCCGCCCTCGCTGATGAAAATACTCAACAGATTGCGCAGCGACTCGGCGGTACTGTCGAATCGTCGATGCGACTGGCGCTGATTGAAGCGCTTTCCGATGCCACCGCAGAGATCAGTCACGAACTCGCGCCAGGCTCGGTCGAGCTACGGATGCAGGGCTCAACACCGCAATTTGTTGTCGCCCAAGGTGATGCCGAGTTCGATCCGAACCTCGCTGACGACGATTCGGACGAGGTCGATGTTCTCGATGGCGAGCTCGATGATGATGTCGACACCGAGCAAGACGAGTTAGACGACACTCAGGTGCGACTCACCCTGCGCCTACCCAAGTGGGTCAAGGACAAGGTTGATACCTATGCCGCCGAAGACGGTGTCTCGGTTAATACGTGGCTCGCCGAAGTAGTGATGGCTGAACATGCTGCACGAAGGCCTCGTCGCGGCGAGCACCGTGGTGAGCGTCGCGGAGGCCCTGGTGGATTCGGTGGCGGGAATCGCCCTGGGGGCTTCGGCCCAATACCGCGTGAGGCCGCTGAAGCCTTGCAGTTCGTCTTCGGCCCGAACGGCCCGCTGGCTGGTCGAGGACGCGGCTTCGGACCAGGCGGTCCATTTGGCCCCCAAGGCCCATGGGGTCAAGGTGGCCCGCGTCGGCACCAAGATGGACCCGATAGGCCACGCCGCGACCCAGACGCTGATGGCGCGGACGAGAGTCACCGAGACGAACGTCAACACCGCGAGCGTGATGGTGGACGTCGCAACGAACGTGACGGCGATCGACCAAAGAAGCACGGTGGATCGCACGGTGGCAAGAAACGTTCGCGTGCCGAACGCGAGCATCATGAAAACCGCAGCAGCAGGCGCGGCGGCGGCCGAAGCAGGGATTGGTAATGCCACAGGAAAGAAGCTCCTCAATGTCGCATCCCGCGGGCATTCCAGATGCGCAGCTGCGGATAGGTGATGCAGAGCGTGAACGTACAACCGAAGCGTTAGCCAAGGCCCACAGCATTGGCCAACTCGATCTCACTGAATTCGATGAGCGTTGCCAGCAGGTGATGGCGGCGAAGACCCGAGGTGATCTCAGGGCGACTCTGGCTGACCTGCCTGACACAGAACGGGTCATCGTCAATCCCGAACATCGCCGCCACGACCGATCTGGTCATCGGAAGTTCGGTGCGATCGCGGCAGTGATCACAGCCGTGTGGTTGATTTCGACCATCGTATTCGGAGCAATGTTCGCCGATCACGGCCCGCACGATGGTGGTTTCTTCTTTCCCGTCGTGCCGCTCATGATCGTCGCATTCTTCGTAATGCGTCGGCGCCGCTGGGTGCGCCGCTAGCCCCAGTCAGAACGCAGATAATAACTACGCCGGTCCAGATGGACCGGCGTAGTCTGCGTTCACGACTATTGGGCAGCTGCTCGGTGTGCGACGGCGCAGCCCTCCCGGATGCCTTCCCAGCCGGCCCCGGTACCAGGCGCGTCAAAGACCGAGCCTTGCGCGAGGCTGATCTGCTCAAGCAACTGCTCTAACTGTTGCTGCGAGCCGTCTGGCTTGATGCCAGCTATGCTGGCGATGTCGCGGTAATACTGCATGCCGACAAGCTTGCCGATTAGTCGGATGAAGTTGGAACCGATCTCCGTCCCCCACAGATCAAGCACTGTCGGCAGAGCGGTGCGTACATATTCCAACGCATAGTTCAATTGCGCCTTAGCTAAGCGTTTTGCGGGCCATGTCACCGTCGGCAGGCTCGGCGCGGCGGCAGGGTCAAAGTCCGGCCCGCGTTCCGCGCGGCTAAATCTGAGCCGCTCCTGCGGAGCAAGCTCGTGATCGTATTCGTAGTAATACCCCTCAAGCGCGTCACCGCCTTCGGCTGTCTGTTGCGTGCAGACGAATCCCAGCCGGGGATTGCCTAGACTAACGCCATTCTGGGCATGCCAGCCTTCAAGCATCGCAGCGGAGACTTCACCTGGAACACCACACAACGCGGTGCCTTCCCAAGCCCATCTCGGGGGCACATAACGGATCCAGGCTTTGCGGTCTGATTCGTAAATGTACTGGACGTGCACTCCGCCAATATGATTGGAAAGATAGTGGTACTGGGCGGCAGCGACCGCGTCGGGGAGGTCGGCCAGGCCCAACTTCGTCAGTCCGTCGAGAAACTTAGCCTCTCGCTGGCGGACGAATACGGTGCGCAAGAATTCGGCTGCGTCACTCGGGCTACGTCTAGCAACAGCACCGAGCACCATGCCGGTGAAGTACGCATGGTGCAACGCGGCAGTGGCTTGCCAGACCTGCTCCTCGCCGATCTCGTTCGTCACCGGGACGCTGGGGCTCCGTCGGCGAGATAGGCGTTGCGAATCTTGGAACGATTGATCTTGCCGGTAGCCATCCGCGGCAGCTCATCGACAATCTCAATCGTTGAGGGCCGCTTGTATTTCGCGAGGCGTCCTTCGCAAAACTTCAGGAGCGAGTCACTTAGCCGCGTGCGGTCAACTCCTTCGGCGGGCTGAACGATCGCAGTGACAAGTTGACCCCACTCCTCATTAGGCACGCCGATGACCACAGCATCAATGATGTCCGGATGATCGACAAGAGTGAACTCGATTTCGGCTGGATAGATGTTGACTCCGCCGCTTAGGATCATGTCAGTTCGGCGATCTAAGACGAAAAGTCGGCCTTCATCATCGAGCACTCCGACGTCACCGATGATGAGATAGTTAGCGTCCCAAGTGGCAGCCGTCTTGTCGGGATCTGCGACGTACTCAAACGGCAGGCTGCCACCGCAGAAGATAAGTCCTTCTTGGCCCGGGGCTTGGATCGAGCCGTCAGCGGCCCGTATCTGAATCTCATATCCCGGACGGGCGCGACCAACAGTTCCCGGTGCTTGGAGCCATTCGTCGCTGTGCACAATTGTCGCGATCGAACTCTCGGTAGACCCGTAAAACTCCTCCAGGACCGGTCCCCACCATTGGATCATCGCATGCTTCACCGGGACTGGACAGGGAGCGCCAGCGTGGATGACATTAATGATCGCGCTGACATCGTATTTATTCTTGATATCTTCAGGTAGGCGGGCAAGACGTTGGAACATCGTTGGGACCATGAACGATTCGGTCATCCCAAAGTGCGCAGCATTCTGGAGGAAAGTTTCGGCGTCGAATGAGCCGAGTTGCGGAATGGCAAGGGTGACCCCCCGATTGAGTGCGGCGATCGCCATTGCATTCGGCGCCGAGTGGTACAACGGAGCGATGACCAGATGCACACCGGGGCCATCCTGGAGATTTAATAGCGCAAGACTTTCGCGGCCTGCTGCAGCTTCTATCTCAGGAGCAACTCCAGAGAGCGCTCGTTTGATCCCTTTGGGCTTGCCGGTCGTACCAGAGCTATAAAACATGACCGAGCCAGCCGTGCGGTTTACTGGCCGGTCAGCGGACTGTTTCGACCATTGTTCGGTGATGTCGTGCGCGGAACCACCGCCAGTGGCTAGTACCCGATCAGCGCTGAGTACTCCTGACTGTGCCGCCGCGTCGAGGGCAGTGGGCAGCATCTTTTCATTAGTGAACAGCACCGAGGGAGTGCAGTTGCCCAAGATATAAGCGATCTCGGGCGACGTGAGATATCGATTCACTGGCACGATGTACCGGCCGGTCGATAGGCAAGCTAATTCGATGGCAATGTATTCCCACTCGTTCGGCAGAAGTACCGCCACTGAGTCTCCGGCCCCAACGCCGAAGTCATCGAGCAAGGCCGCCATCCTGCTCGCGTGGGCATCGAGCTCGCTGAAGCTGATAGAGCGATCAGAGCCCACAATCGCCGGGCGATCAGGTTCGGACAGCGCGTACTCAAAAAAGCTCATGTGTGGTCTCCGCATCGACATTGATGATCCGATTTCGAATATACGCAAGGCCGCCACCTCGTTTGCACGCCGATCGACCAAGCTGAATTGCCTAAGCGAGCACTCCGGGGAACGGGGACTGCCCGTCTTTGGTCCATCGCCGCACCCGAACTGCTTTGCCTATCTCGGTGCGAGGCAATCCGCCCGGCTCAGCGAAAACAACTTGCACTGAGATCCCCAATCGCTCCTTGAGCTGATAATGCAGTCCATCAAGCAGACCGTCTTGATCGGCGCGGTTCAGACCTGCGGCCGGTTCAGTGACTGCGACTAGGGACGGCATCGTGCCGCGTTCATCGACGACGAGCGTGTACGCCGTGGCGACACGCGAGTCTGCAAGCAGCACCGCTTCAACCTCGGAGGGAAAAACATTTACGCCGCGAATGACGAGCATGTCATCGACGCGGCCAACGATGCGCGACATGGTGATCAAGGTGCGTCCAGCAGGGTCGTCGATACGCTGCAACGAAGCGAGATCACCGGTGCGATAACGCACGACCGGTACCGCCTCCTTGACCAAGGTAGTGATGACCAGTTCGCCCACCGTGCCCTCGGGTACCGGCTCGCCGGTCAGGGGATCGACACATTCGATATAGAAGAAGTCTTCGTTGACAAATAGGTGGCCTGGGGAGTCGAAAGATTCAAAGGCGATGCCAGGGCCTTGCACCTCGCACAGGCCATAGATATCCCGGGCTTTAATGCCGAGGTCTGACTCGATGTGAGCGCGCATACCGTCACTCCAGGGCTCTGCGCCGAGCACGGCAGACTTCAGCGCGATGTCTTCTGGCGGGACACCGAGTTTGGCGAAACCGTCAGCGAGGGCAGCGGCGTACGACGGTGTGCACAGCAAAATCTCAGATTTGAGGTCTTGGATAAGGGTGAGTTGGCGTGCGGTCTGGCCGCCAGAAATGGGAATGCAACAAGCCCCGAGTTCCTCGATTCCGGCGTGTAGTCCTAGACCCCCCGTGAATAGCCCGTAGCCATAAGCGTTATGCACCATAGTCCCCGGACCGGCACCGGCAGCGTCCAGAACTCGCGCATTGGTTCGCCCGAAAACAGCCATGTCATTGTCGGTGTAGGCCACGATCGTCGGTTTGCCTGATGTGCCGGAGGTTGCGTGGATGCGACGAAGGTCCGATTGCTCGACACAGAGCGCGCCGAGAGGATAATACTCTCGCAACTCGTGCTTGCCTACCGATGGCACCTGGTGCAGGGTGTCGAGCGTGATGTCGGCGCCAGTGATCCCTGCTAGCTGCGCACGGTGCTGCGGCGACGCGTCGCGGACCCGGTCAATAAGGTGTTGAAGCTGGGTTTGTTGCTGGGCGCGGCGAGCTTCGATCGGTTGGGTCTGGGCTGGCTGATCAAACATGAGTGCACTTTCCTTCGGGGGCTCTGATCGATTGTTTCGGCGAGCGAGATGTTGCGATGCCCGACAGGGCGAGCGCGCAGACCTGGTCGGCAACTTGATTAGCGGCGAGTCCACCGGGCTTGTACCAGTCGACAAGGGAGTTGATAGCACCAAAAACGAGCCGGGTCACGACGGCAGGATCGAGATCTGCGCGGATGTCGCCATCGGCGGCCGCCTGCCGGACCAACGCACTCACCCGACGGTCAAACTCTCGTCGCTGTTGCAGGGCCCACTGCTCGGTCGGCGAGTTGCCGCGCACCCGTAGAAATAGGGTGATGACCTCGATATCGTGCAGCAGCGCGATCGTCGTCTGCCGAATGACCCGCTCGACAGCTTCTATCGCCCGCTCGCGTGGTGGCAGTTGATCGGGTGGCAAAGCGGCGTTAAGGGCGGTTGCGGCACGCCGCAGCGCGATGCCAAGAAGGGCCTCTTTGCTTGCGACGTGGTGATAGATCGAGGACTTGGTGATGCCAGCAGCAGCGGCGATGTGCTCCATGGAGGTGCCGTCGTAGCCACGCTGGTTGAATACCAGGACTGCGACGTCGAGCAGCGAATTTGCATCGTGCAACCTGCGCCGTGCCGGTTTGATCATCAGCACTCCCGAGTCGCAGGTCAGGCAGGCAACCGACCGTTCGGTTGGCCGTTGATCAATTTGTACCACATCGCACTACTGGATTTGGATCTGCTCGAAGTTCGCTGGGCGTAGTAGCTGCCGTCTAAAAGTCGCAGCTCGGTGAGATCAGACGGTCAAGGTAAGGTTAAAACTAGGCTGTGCGTCGTCAATTACGCCTCAGGGCCCCTGAGGCACCTGGGACAATGCACCTTGAGACCCACATAAGAATGATCGCTGTTGCATGCGAGCATATAATGGCCGGTCGCTAGACCCGATCATGGCCCTTCTCCCCGAGGCAGGAAACCCGATGTCGACCGTTTC
>JBDTCL010000369.1:0-6884 GCA_039923595.1 Antricoccus sp.
CGAACCGGTGCGACACGAGTGACCACAGCAGTAACGCGGCCAGTCCGGTCAGGGTCAGCGCGGCCATTCCCCACTCCTCTTTCAGCAACGCGTTACCGGGACAGATGTTACCGGCGGTGATCATCGACTTCGGTTGCCGTCGAGCGCACCGGCGACCGGCCGAGTCCTGGCCGATCTGTTGCCCCACGTCGGATAGGCACGCGGCTTCGTGCGGTCGAACCCTGGCTATCTCGAAGTATCAGGCAACCGCCGAAAATGAGGGTCATGGCAGGAAACGAAACAAATCGTACGCTAAAGGTCAGCGAGGCAGCGCCCGGGACCACAGCCTCGGGTGGCCGGTAGTTGGATCGCTAATAGCGATGACGACGCACCCTTGGGATACGCGTTATGTCGGTTCCAATTGCTGCTGGGAATCGATATGGTGGAGCGGAGCGGAGTGCGCCTGCCGGAGCCTGAAACGACTGGGCGAAAGGACATCGCCAACCGCTCTATTCTATTTATGGTTCGATATTCTGAATCGGAAATAGGGTGGAAAGTATCCGCTGAGCGTTGATGAGGTCCAATGAGTTTCGATTCGAATTGGTCGTGGAGCGACGCAGCGCGACGCGCTGGCGTCGCCGGTGATGGCACGTACAACGCGAGCGGGATCGCCCTCCCCGAGCGCCGGGCGATCATCTGGTGTCGTGCTGACGGCTCGGTCTTTGACCTCTCAGGTGCACAGGTCCGCAATCAAGTAATGCAGTTGGCCGCGCGGTTGACCGAATGTGGGGTGGGGCGCGGCGACCGGGTCGCTGGGATGTTGAGCAAGCGTCCGGAGTCCCTCACCGCAGCACTTGCCGTCTGGTATCTCGGCGCCGTTTATGTTCCCCTTTTCAGCGGATTTAGCGGTGACGGCCTGCGGGTGCGGATGGCTGACAGTCAGCCGGAGGTCATGATTACTGACTCAGCCAGTGCGCACCTACTCGATGCGATCCAAGATGATTTTCCTGATCTGGCGAGGATTGTGGTCGACGCCGACGGCCCGGTATTCGGCGATCTCGACACCCAAATCGGTGACTATTTGCCGGTGGCGACCAAAGCCGGGGATATCGCGACGATCATGTACACCTCCGGCACTACCGGCAAGCCCAAGGGTTGTTTGATGCCGCATGACATCTTCATTGGGCTCTCGTCCTACCTCACTCATGCGTTAGCACTGCACCCTGGTGAAATCCTGTTCTCCGGTGCGGACGCTGGTTGGTCCTTTGGGCTGTTCACTACCGGACTCGCGCCGCTGTCAGTCGGCAATCCCAGAGTCATCTACGAGGGTCCATTCAACGCCGCCGAGTGGTGGGCGGTCATGGACCGCAGCGGTGCGCACCACCTGGCCGCGGCACCCACCGCGTATCGGCAGCTGGCCAGCGGCGGCGCCGAAGGAATACCGGCGAGCTTCACTGCGGCCTCCAGTGCCGGCGAGCCGCTCGATGCACCGACTGCTCAGTGGTTCGCAGACAATGCCGACGTCACCATCTACGACTGCTACGGGCTCTCCGAGATCGGCATGGTCGTGGGCAATCTGCGTACGCCCGGCGCCCCGCCACCGATCCCAGGATCCATGGGTGTTGCTGTTCCAGGCTATGACGTCGCAATCCTCAACGACTCGATGACCCGGATCAACGGTGTCGGTGTCGGTCGGCTAGCGGTGAAAGACAACGGTCATCTCATCAGCCGCGGTTACTGGAATCGGATGCCCGAGTGGGAGGCGCGGTTTCACGACGGCTGGTTCGTTACTGAGGACTTGGTACGCCGCGACGAGGACGGCCGTTACTGGTATGAGTCTCGTGCCGACGACGTCATCGTCGCCTCCGGCATGAACATCGGTCCAGCCGAGGTTGAGACCGCGCTGATGGCGCATCCGCTAATCGCCGACGCTGGCGTAGTCGGCGTCCCGGACCCGGTCAAAGGCACCATCGTCACTGCGCACGTCGTCCTCAATGACAAGGAACCGCCCGACCTGCACGACATCCTGCGAGCATGGGTCGGCGAACGTGTCGGTCGGCACGCTACCGCTCGCAAAATCGTCGTCTGGGACGCCCTCCCGCGAACTGCCAGCGGAAAGCTGCAGCGGGTCAACTTGCGTGAGTCACTCCGCAACGCACCGGAGTCACCGGACTCAACCGATCGCACGTAACCAGAATTTCGAGCAACCGCTAGAGCGCTCACCTCCCTGCAGCACTAACGGTGCCGATTGCCGGCCACCGGGCGAAGTATCCGTTCGACATCCAGTAAATTCATGCCGGACACGGAGCGCGTTTTGCGACTTCCCATAGCAGCACATAGCGCCATTGCGACCACAAATCCACAGTCGCGATTCGTTCCGCACGACGGCACCTGAAGGTTGGTGTACTAGAGCCTTCTCGAGATCCCCTACCGGACTCGGTCACCGCGCCAAACAAGTTCACTTCCGCGATCGTAATCGTCGTCGGCTTCGTGGGTGAGAACACCGACGGCTCGATCATTCGAGGTGTACCAGACGGTGAAGGAGTCCACCCCGTGCTCCACTAACCGCGCGTCGTCAAAACCGTCACCCCACGCCGCGTACTTCAAGGTGTGATCGCCGATCTCAGTCCAAAATCCCGGGACAGCATCCCAGGATGCGTCCCCACCTGCGGCGCAGGTCCCCGCAACCTCACCCATAGCAAGCGCCTCGCCCCAGTGCTCGACCTGCAAACTACGACCCGCGGCGGGGTTGAACGCGAAGGCCACATCGCCCGCGGCGTAAAGGTCCGGAACACTGGCGCGCATGTGTTCATTAACGGCGATCCGTCCAGATTCGATCTTGACGCCCGCATCGTCCAGTGGGTTGATGCACGGTTTGACACCGACCGCTTGCAGCACCATGTCGCCAACGAACTCGCGACCATCGGCCAGTGCAACACGGCGCCCATCGTGGATGGACTTGATATCAGCTCCGAGAATTAGCTCGATGCCAAGCTGTTCAAGCCAAGCAGTGATTCGCCGCGAAACATCGGTGCCAAGTCGAGCCTGCTGCGGCATGGACTCCATCGAAATCATCGTCACTGTGTTACCGCGCAGTGCCAGTGATGCTGCGGCCTCACAACCGATGAACCCAGTTCCGATGACAAGCGCGCTAATGCCTTGACGAGCAGCGTCCCTTAGTCGCCGTGCTTCATCAAGGGACCTAAGCAGAAACGTATCGGAGCTATCGGCGCCAGGGACTGGCAGTGCTGCGGGTAAACTGCCTGCAGCCCAGATGCAGGTGCCATACCGCAGTTGTTCTCCGCTCTCAAGGGTGAGCAGATGATCGCTGGGCTCGATTGCGGTGACGCGCCGTTTTAAGCTGATCTCGATCGCGCGATCTGCGTAATCCTGCTTGGTGGCCAGCGGCAGTTCTGACTCTTCTGATTCGCCGCGCAGATAATCCTTAGACAGCGGTGGTCGATTGTACGGAAGATGGGCGTCAGCGGAAACTAGTCGCACAGAACCGCCGCCGCCTGCCTCTCGATATGAATACGCAGCACTATGTCCCGCGGGTCCAGCACCGACAATGACCAGGTCATTCGATTCGATTGTTGCCATAGCTCAATGATCGCGCAATGCGTCGATAAGTTGATTCTTGGTCATCGCGGACCGACCGCGAATGCCGATTTCTTTTGCGCGGTCATCCAATTGCGCGCGAGTCCAATCACCATATGAGCCAGAGCGTCCGCCTTTTTGCTGACTTGCTCGCGTGAACTGTTGGCCATGGCATTCGCGATTCGGGCAGACTTTTCCTTGCTATTGCCTTCATCGCGCAGCTTTCCGTAAACTTTGTCGTCCTTAACGCTGGGACCAGGTCCCTTGCGCTGAGCCACTGCGCCCTCCAATTGCCGTCATCGTCGCTCGCCCACCCCGGGCCGTTGCCATGATGCTGTCCGAAATTGCCGCCGCGCGCCTTGTGCACTATCTGGCGCGCGACAGACAAACCGTTAGTTGCCTAGCAGATCGTTCAGGTCGTCGGCGTGCTCTTCTTCTTCGGCGAGGATCTTTTCCATCAGGCGTCGCGTAGTCGGGTCAGAGTCACCGAGCCAACGGATAATCTCTTGATAGCTGGTGATCACAATTCGCTCGGCGACCAGGTTCTCTTCGACCATCTTCGTTAGGTCACTCTCGGTGAAGGTTTTGTACTCGGTATGGCTGCGCTCAGCTAAGGTTGCTGGATCGAAGTCCGGTTTACCGCCCAACTGGCTAACGCGTTCGGCTGCCCACATGCCGTGTTGCATCTCTTCAGCAGCGTGCTCGGTGAACTCGGCCGCAACTTGTGCACGGTCAATCCCAGTTGCCGCGATCGCATGCTGGCTATAGCGCAAATAGCACACGATTTCGGTGGCAACCACCTGGTTGAGGATCTCGATTAGTCGTTTGGTGTCAGCGGTATTACCGCTAGTGACTGCACCTTTTTGCATCTCTGCGCGCGCATCATCGCGGATCCGCTTGACGTCTAACTCGAATTGATTGCTCAAAATTGTCCTCCTGGGGGCGGGGGTTTCCTGTTGGTGTGAAGAATACCCGCGGATCGGTAACGCCAATCAGGTCGTTCCAGGGCTTACAGATTCCATCGGTAGCTCAGCAATGCGCGACCATTCGAGAAGTGAATTGTCGTACACCGCCCAATCATCGTGTCCGATGAGTTCCAGGGCGAAAGCGTCTGCGCTAGCTGCGATCCCACCGCCGCAGTAGGTGATCGCGCGCTGCTCCGGTTTAAGACCAGCACTGTCAAATCTATCCCGGAGGGCCTCTGTTGCCAGATATGTATGGGTTGTCGGATCAAGGATCTCGATTGCTGGCACATTGATGCTCCCCGGAATTCGGCCAGGTCTGCCGTAGTGCGCACCACCGGTACCAGCGAACTGGTCACGCCCGAGTGAATTGATAAGCGTCGAATTCGGATCGTCAATCGCGGCGCGAACCGCGTCGCGATCGGCATGTCGATTCGGGTCAAGTTCAGAGTGGTACGACGTAGCGGGGAAACTCAAAATTTCGCTGGTCACCGGGAAACCCTCGGACTTCCAACGCTGGAATCCGCCATCTAGTAGCGAAACCCGCTCATGGCCAAAGGCT
Organism: Antricoccus sp.; assembly: GCA_039923595.1. Lineage (GTDB taxonomy): Bacteria > Actinomycetota > Actinomycetes > Mycobacteriales > Antricoccaceae > Antricoccus. The sequence continues at coordinate 5,101 of JBDTCL010000369.1, forward strand.
CGCAACACATACCAGGCCCGAGTCACTGTGACCGGGGTGCTGATTGCATAAAGAATCACCCGATGCTCGTTGCTGATACCCAGGCGACTGAGCAGTCCGTCAAGCTGCGCTGGTGGGGGCAAGGTATACGGGAATTCGCCGTCAGGATCGGAAAGCTGACCCACCATGTCGACATGCTGCGCGCCCGGGATGTGTGCTCGTTCGAAGTCGGGCAAGCCGCTCTCGATCTTTGATGGGCCGACCGGCTGCGGCGTCATATAAGTGGTGCAGTCAAGGATCCTGATGGACCGATCGTCCAGGTGCTCAGCAAGCCACGCTGGCTGCACTAGCATCTGAGCGCGTCGGTCGCTAGCCATTTCTGCTGGAGTTTGTTTCACGGGACCCACGTTACCGGTTGGGCAAGCTGGTGAAGTCAAACAACAACTTCGGCGGCGTACAGTCCGTGAGATGAAGCATCACAATCTCGGTCATACCGGCATGTACGTCAGTCCACTGTGTCTCGGCGCCATGATGTTCGGCGCTTGGGGTGAACCTGACCACGAGGCGTGTGTCAAGGTCATCCATACGGCGCTCGACGAGGGCATCAACTTCATCGATACGGCCGACGTCTATGGCCGCGGCGAGTCCGAGGAGATCGTCGGCAAGGCGCTGAAGGGTCGCCGTGACGACGTTATTTTGGCGACAAAGTTCCACGGACCGATGGACGTCAACATGGGCGAGCGTGGCGGCGATCCCAACCAGCGTGGCAACTCTCGTCGGTGGATGATCAAAGAGGTAGAGAATAGTTTGCGCAGGCTGCAGACTGACTGGATTGATCTGTATCAAGTGCATCGACCAGACTCTGATACCGATGATGAGGAGACGTTAGCCGGGCTCACCGAACTGCAACGCCAGGGCAAGATCCGCGCTTTCGGGTCGTCCACATTCCCGGCGCATCGGATGGTCGCCGATCAATGGATCTCCGAACGACGCGGCCTTGGCCGGTTCGTCACCGAGCAACCACCGTATTCAATCCTCGACCGAGGTATTGAGCGCGATGTGCTGCCCGTCGCAGAGGAATACCACATGGGTGTGCTGCCATGGAGCCCGCTCAACGGTGGCTGGCTGACCGGTCGGTTCCGCAAGGGCCAGGAGGCACCGCAGACCAATCGTGCAAAGCGCATGCCAGGTCGGTTTGACTATTCAAAGCCGGAAAATGCCGCGAAACTCGAGGCCGTCGAGCAGCTCGCGTTGCTCGCCGAAGAAGCCGGGATGACATTGGTGCATATGGCGCTTGCGTTCGTCATGCAGCATCCAGCGGTCACCGCACCGATCATCGGCCCGCGCACGATGGAGCAGCTGACTAGTCAGCTTGGCGCGGTCGATGTGCGCCTCGATACCGACGTGCTAGATCGGATTGATCAAATTGTGGCACCGGGCGTTGATCTGTCAGAAGCTCCGGGCGCCTACGTCACTGATTCACTCACCCGTCCGTTCCTACGTCGTCGCCGGACCGCTTAAGAGCGCCAGGTAGCCGAACAGCTGACCGGCGGCCGCTAGCTCCAGATCGAAAATTCCCTGGAAACAACTGCTGTGGTCAAACGGAGTCCCACATGCGGCTTTGACCCGCTGTGGGGTGTTGTTTGCAGGGCGGGCGTGGCTAATTGGTTGGCTCCCGGCGAGCTCGTACGACCAGTGTCTGGGTCACTCGCACGAGTACGCGGTCGTTGTGCTCGCCGCGGATCTCGACGCTGACGACGCTCAGCGTCCGGCCGACGTGCAATGGTGTGGCAGTCGCAATTGCG
>JBDTCL010000370.1:0-4092 GCA_039923595.1 Antricoccus sp.
GAACAGTTTCTCCGGTGACGCCCGCGACATAGGAGAGATATCCGGGAACCAGAGGTAACACGCACGGCGAAAGAAACGAGACAAGTCCGGCCAGCGCAGCGACAAGTACACCCAAGACCAGTGGTCCCGAGGTCACAGCATTCGTCACGGCGGCGAGCGGCATCTATTTCTCAGCTAACAACTTATTGAGTGTTTTGAGCAAATCACTTTTATCGACTGCGGCGACGTAGACCGCAGCCACCTTGCCAGAGGTATCGATCACTGTCGTAGAAGGGATTGCCGCTGGCGGATAGTTCTTGAACTGCAAAGCAATTTCGGTGTCGGGATCGAAAACGCTCGGATAGGTCAGGCCAATCTGCTTGGCATAGATCTGGCCCTGCTGCTTATCGTCGCGAACCAAAACACCGACTACGTCCACTCCTTTTGATTGATAGGACTGATAGATCGATTCCAGATCCGGAGCCTCGACTCGGCATGGTGCACACCAAGAGGCCCAGAAGTTCAACACGAGAACCTTGCCCTTGTACGAGGTCAGATCGAACGATGAGCCGTCGAGCAGTTTACCTTTGATGTCCGGTGCGGTTTTGCGCTCGTCTTTAGCAATGACCTCGCCTTGAGGCTGGGCCTCCACGAAACGGTAATCGCCGCCCTGGCTGGTATCGACGGCATTCTTGCCGGTACTGCAGCCAGCGATCAACAAGATACTGAGCAGTATCAAGATTGCCCGGGCAGTTCGAACGATCACGCTCCTGGCACCCGTGACCCGACGTCCCCGGATGGTTCCTCGTACGCAATTCTGGCAAGCTTTTCGCCCTCAAAGAACACGGAGGTGACACTGCCGAGCGCGCACTCCCGATGCCGCGGATCGTGCCAGAGCCGCTCGCCTTCGATCGCCAGCCGGGCTACCCAGATCGGTAGTTGGTGGCTGACGATGATCGCCTCGTGACCACGGGCGTTTGCATAGGCATCGTTGACCGCCGCATTGACCCGCCGCACGATGTTGACATACGGCTCACCCCACGACGGCCGTGTCGGATTGCGCAACTTAGGCCAGTTTGACACTTTGCTGAAGGAAACCTTGGTCCCTTCAAAGAGGTTGTCGGCCTCAATCATCCGGCGATCTGTGTGGATCGGCAGTGCCAAACGCTCACCGATTGGAGCAGCGGTTTCTTGAGCCCGGTCTAGCGGGCTGGCGACTAGGTGCGTGATGTCATTACTCGCGAACCGATCGGCGACGCGCTGTGCCATCTGGCGGCCCAGATCGGAAAGATGAAATCCGGGCAGGCGCCCGTACAAGACGCCGGTCGGGTTGTAAACCTCACCGTGCCGTACTAGGTGCACGACAGTGCGGATTCGGTCAGTCATGCCTTGCTCACTTTCGCTGCGGCTCGCGCTGCATGCGGCAGCGCATCATCAATCCGTTCCATTGCGGCATCATCGAGCGCGGCAGAAACGAACCAGCACTCGAACGCTGACGGCGGCAGGTACACGCCGCGGGCAAGCATCTCCTGGAAGAATGCTGCGAACCGTCTGACGTTCTGCTTTTGAGCGCCAGCAAAGTCACGTATCTCGCCGGCGTCAGACCCGTCATCGAACATAAAGACGCTGAACATGTTGCCGGCACTCTGCACCACGTGCGGCACACTGGCTGCGCTCAGCGCGGCGCTTGCCATGCGTTGCAACTTCAGCGATGTCTGATCAAGGCGCTGATAGACCTCTTCGGTGGCCAACTCCAAATTAGCAAGTCCCGCGGCAGTCGCCAACGGATTACCACTGAGCGTGCCAGCCTGATACACCGGACCGCCAGGTGAAAGTCGCGCCATGATGTCCCGGCGACCACCAAAGGCTGCGGCCGGCAACCCGCCACCCATCACCTTGCCGAACGTGAACAGATCCGCTTTGACCGGGTCGAGGCCGTACCAACCTGAACGCGAGACCCGAAATCCGGTCATCACCTCATCGCTGATCAGCAACGCGCCACTCTTAATCGTCGCCTCGCGCAGGACTTGGTTGAATTCGTTGACCGGCGGCACAACTCCCATATTGCCCGGGGACGCCTCGGTAATGACGCACGCGATTTGATCACCGATCCGATCAAACAATTCCCAGACAGCATCCGCGTCGTTGTAATCAAGCACTACCGTGTCATGCGTTTGAGCGCCGGTCACTCCTTCGGTCTCGGGGGTGGCAAAGGTGGCCACGCCAGACCCGGCCGCGGCGAGAAGTGCATCAACATGGCCGTGGTAACAACCGGCAAACTTCACCACGGTGCTACGCCCGGTAAATCCCCTCGCGAGGCGGATCGCCGACATAGTCGCTTCGGTGCCAGAAGAAACCAACCGCACCTCGTCGACCGCGGTACGCGCAACGATCTGCTCAGCGAGGGCTACCTCGCGCTCGGTCGGCGTACCGAAACTCAGTCCGGCTTCGGCGGCTTCAATAACTGCCGCTACGACAGTCGGATGCGCGTGGCCGTGCAATAGCGGGCCCCAGGAGTTCACCAGGTCGACATATTCACGACCGTCGGCATCACGCACGAATGCGCCCGAACCGCTGACCATGAAACGCGGCGTGCCGCCCACTGCACGAAACGCCCGTACCGGCGAGTTCACGCCACCAGGGATCACAGTTTCAGCGCGAGCGAAGAGGGCGGCGCTGACTGGGGCGTCGGCGGGATAAGTCACGCTACTAATTGTCCCAGGTCCGAGGCCGCACGGGGCGACTGGTGGGCAATCCAACATCAGCTTTCAACCCTGCCTCAGCAACCAATTCCGATCGCAGTTGACACGACGCCCGTGATTATTATCCGCGTCAACGACCCCGGCCAGGACATCTGCACCGACTCACAAACCCCTTAGATGTCGTACGGTTTCGTGAAGTAGTTCTCTGGCACTTGCGGTCGATCAACGGGTATAGCGACACCGGTGGTTGTCGGGAACTGCGGCGACGGTGGCGGCAGCGATTGACGTTGTGACTTGAGCTCACGCTCCTGCTCAATAGTTGGCAAGCCGTACTGCCTACGTACGTGCTCCTTGATCCTGCGGGATCGATCGCGTATTGGCGCGACGACCCACCACGCGCCGATGGACGCGAGAAACGCGCCAAAGAACATACTCAGCCAAGATAGTGCCTTCGAAATTGCGCTATCGGCGAATTGAAGTTGCGTAAACGGCGAGCCATCTGTGGGAGCAACTATGGTGACTTGCCGGCCGGTTGCCAATTGGCCCAATATCAAGCCGGTGTGGTCAACGCCGTCGATGGTGTAGTCAACTTTGAAAATGCCGTAACCGGCGTAATCATCCAGCGAGGCGTCGCCACTAGAAGCAGCTGCGACTGTCAAACCTCCTCGCACCACGCCGGTTGCTTCTACACCGCGGAATCGATTGGCGAAATGAAACACCGCGAGCGCGGCGATCATCAGCGCTACACCGATGATCAATGCGGTCATTCCCACGCTGAGCGCACGCCGGTACGTCCTGCCCCTAGGGCTGAGGCGGGCAAGCGCGGTTGATGGAGCGCGGCTAGCCGCGGAGTCTCTCAGCGAACTCGACCGCCCAATACGTGAGCACCATGCTCGCTCCGGCCCGCACGATCGAGGTGATCTGCTCCTCAATCATTCGATCTCGATCAATCCAGCCATTCGCCGCTGCCGCCTCAACCATCGCGTATTCGCCGGATACCTGATATGCCGCGACCGGCACGTCGGCAATCTCGGCAGTTGCGCGGACCACATCGAGATATGTCGAAGCGGGCTTCACCATCACGATGTCGGCGCCCTCGGCGAGATCAAGAGCAACTTCGCGGATCGCTTCGCGACCATTGCCAGGATCTTGCTGATAGGTCCGTCGATCACCGGTTAGCTGCGAATCAACCGCTTCGCGAAACGGCCCGTATAAGGCGGATGCGAACTTGGCTGCATACGCCATCAGACCGACCTGATCGAATCCATGAGCATCAAGGGCGGCGCGCATCGAACCGATCTGGCCATCCATCATGCCGCTCGGCCCGATCAGGTGGGCCCCGGCCGTCGCCTGGGCCAACGCCATCTCGTCATAGACAGCGAGGGTCGCATCATTGTCGACGAAGCCGTGC
>JBDTCL010000371.1:0-12111 GCA_039923595.1 Antricoccus sp.
GGCTCGGCGAGACCTCGTTCCTCAGCAGGGCCGGCGCGGTAGAAGTCTTGCCTATCCGGCTTTCAACAGTTTCGTCACTGTTTCGGGCCGGGACGTTGCACGCAGATGTGGTGTTTGTGCAACTGAGTGAACCAGATGGGGATGGGATGTGTTCGACTGGTTTTATCGGCGATCATATTCGAGATGCGATGCTGCACGCTCGAGTAGTTGTCGGTGAAATCAATCGTCAGGTTCCGTTCACTTATGGCGACACTTTGGTCGCGTTGAGTGATCTTGATTACGTGGTGCGTAACGACGTTGAGCCGGTCAGATGGCCAGCGGGTAAGCGAAGTGCGACTGCAGATCAGATAGCGTCGACGATCGCCGAGCTGATTCCCGATGGTGTTACCCTGCAACTCGGGATTGGTGCGATACCCGAAGCGTTATGCGATGCCCTGCGGGACAAGCGAGATCTCGGGATTCATTCGGGGATGATCGGTGACACCGTGGTTGATCTCGTTGAGGCTGGGGTGATCACGAATGCGCGTAAACCCATTGACATTGGAGTCACGGTCACCGGGCTCATCTTCGGTACTGAACGCTCGGCAGCGTGGGCAGATCACAATCAGGCGCTCGCGGTGAAGTCGTTGGATTACACGCATTCAGCGGCGATTCTCGCTCAGTTACCCAATCTCTATGCGATCAATAGCGCGATTGAGGTCGACGCGACCGGCCAGATCAATTCCGAACTCATGGGCGATGCGTACGCTGGCGGCATCGGTGGGCAGCTCGATTTCGCGCAGGCGGCAATATCGGCAGAACGGGGCCGGTCAATCATCGCTCTACCTTCGACGGCAGCGGGCGGTACGGTCCCACGGATTGTCCCGCGACTGGCTGGCGGTGTGGTGACGACGCCACGATCTAATGCTGACCTTTTCGTGACTGAGTTCGGAGTGGCTGACCTGCGCGGAGCCAGCATCGAGCAGCGGATCGCCCGGATGGCGCTGATCGCGCATCCAGATCACCGCGACGCAATTCTTACTGAAGGCCGCTCCCACCGCTAATCGGACTGCGGATTGGTGCAGACCGAGCAGAAGCGCCCGTGAGCGAGTAGCCCCTTGCTTGCTTTCGTGGGATCTACTGAAGTCAGATCTATCTGCACGCTCTGTGATCCGGTACCCACCCACGGGCAACCCGATTAAGATCATTCATTGGACCCATTGCGGTCATAACTTCTGAGGTCTGAGGGAAACCTCGACCGTTGTGATTGCCGCATCAGGTTTACCTATATCGATCTGTTTATTTTCAGGCAGGTCGGTCCGAAGCACTCAGAGAGGGCGTAGACATGAAGGCAACTATCGACGGGGTCGTCGTTGCGGACGCACCAGAATCAGATCTGATCAGTATCGAGGGGAGCTACTATTTTCCGCCCTCGTCGCTCAACGCCGAGTCCTTTAGCAACAGCGCCACGGCTTACAACTGCCCGTGGAAGGGCGATGCCCAGTACCACGACGTATCCGCGAGTGGTTCGACCCATCACGACGCGGCATGGAGCTATCCAGAGCCGTACCCGGCCTCGTTCGATCGGGTAGGGCACGATTACAGCGGCTACGTCGCTTTCGACAAAAAGCAAGTGACGGTCAGCTAAAGGTCGCTTGCCGCCGATGGCAGCGTCCCTGGCGCGGACGGTGATGTCCGCGCCGGGGACGATGATCGGTGTGTTCAGTCGTGCTGTTACAGCTGCGGCCCGTTGGCCCGCACCGTATCAACCTCGGCCATGGCCTGACGCAGGTTGCTGAGCCACTCTTCAGTGTGTTCACCGACGAGCTTCACTGCCCAGGCCAGGGCGTCGGAGCGGGAGCGCGCGACACCGGAATCCACGAGGGTGTCCAGGACCTGTCGCTCGTTTTGACGTAGTCGGGTCATTACCGGGGTGGCTAGGTTGCTGAAGACGACCTCAGTTTCGCCGATGCGGGCGCCCCACGCGACCTTGCGGCCGTAGCGGTCTTGCGCCTCGCTGGCAACCGCCATGCGTTGCTCGCGCGTGTCCTCGCGGAAGCGGCTGATCCGTCCGGCAATGGCAGCCTCGGTCGAGGCCTGGTCGGTGTCCACCAGTTGGTCCGGTGCGGCGATCTCGCCGATCACGATGATTTCTTCGCGGTCCACGCTCACCTGCGGCGCTGCGAGATAGAGATCCTCGGGGAGGCGTCCGGCGAACCAAGCCGCCGCACCCTCTGCTGAGGGGAGGTCGGCTTGCTGCCAGCCACCGGGCCGACCGAAGCCGCGCCCACCGCGACCACCGTGGCGTCCGTGACCTTTTCCGGCGAACGGATGATGACCTTCCTCGTTCGACGGTCCGCGCCCGCGACGACCATCGCGTGGCCCGCGTGGGCCCTGATCTGTGGTGTTTTCACTGTTCGGGTTGTTGCTATTCAAGGTGTGCCTCCAAGGCAGTTTAAGCATGTTGATTACATGATTACATACTTACAACGCGTCAATCGAAGATTAATTCCCCAGGCGTGGCGCCGCGGCTTGCGCACCAATGGACAATCGATGCACGCCCTCGAGGCTTGGAACCTCGGTGGGTGAAAGCTGAGCAGACCCGGGTACCGCAAGTAGCGGCAGACTGGCCTCATGAGGAGGAAGCACGATGGATGATGGACAGCTGGCCCCACAGACGAGAGGCGTCACCGTGGAACTACTGGCTACCGTTGATCTCGGTCCCGAGATCCCGGGTATGGAAGGGCGCCAGCTTCGGATGCGAATGGTGACCATGGAGCCGGGAGGGGTCTTCGGCCCAGTTCACGATCACAGTGGCAGACCGGGGACTGTTTACGTGCTGCAGGGAACGATCACCGACCATCGCGATGGAATCGCCACGGAATACGGACCGGGTGTGGGGTGGCCCGAGGACCGGAATACCTTGCACTGGCTCGAGAACAATGAGACGGTTCCGGCGGTGGAGATATCGGTCGATATCGTCAGCGGCGACTAGGCGGTCGGACAGCTGCTAATAAGGTCGCCTCGTCCGGGCAATCAACAGTGCTGGAGACCCAGTGGACCTGATCGAGTTCCTGGCCGGTAGATCCAACAGGTACTTCAGATACTCCAACTGCACTCTGCTCCAGTCGACGAAAAGGTCACCTGCCTGATAATCGATAATGACTGGTTCGTGGATCCGATCTTGCCAGGAGAGGTGGACACATCCACCGCAGAACGCTCCGCTCTGATCTAGCGGTTCACCGACGCGCCGGATCCGGTGAATTGTTCGCGCAGGGTCCGTTTAAGAATTTTTCCAGTGGCGTTGCGTGGGAGTTCGTCGACGATTTCGATAGAGGTGGGGCATTTGAAATGTGCGAGACGTTCGCGGGTCCACGCGATCAGCGCGACCGGATCGATTGTCGCCCCCGGCCTTGCGACCACGATTGCTCTAATGGTCTCCCCCCACCGCTCGTCGGGTATTCCGATCACCGCGACGTCGATGACATCATCATGACGATGCATCGCCTGCTCGACCTCGATGGGATATACATTCTCGCCGCCGGTGATGATCATGTCCTTCTTGCGGTCGACCAGGGTGAGGAAATTGTCCTCGTCAAACCGGCCGAGATCACCGGTATAAAACCAGCCGTCCCTGATCGCTTCAGCTGTGGCTTCTGGGCGGTTCCAGTAACCGGTAGTAATGTTCGGTCCGCGCAAAACAAGTTCGCCGACGGTACCGACCGGCATATCGTTGCCGCTCTCGTCGACGATGCGCGCGTCTGTCAGCAGCGCAGGCTGACCGACCGAGCCAGCATGGGTCACAATGTCCTCAGCATTGAGCACGCTAGCTCCTGCGCACGTCTCGGTCATGCCAAATCCCTCGAAGAATGGCCAACCCATCTGGTTGAAAAATTCGATGACGGGAATTGGACACGGGGCGCCGCCGGTCATCCCGAATCGCATGGCCGACAGGTCATAGTCGGCAATCCCGGGCGTGTTTTTCAGCGCTGCCCACATCGCTGGAACCAGGAAAAGAACGGTCGTGCGGTGCTTTTGCATCGTTTCGAGCAAGGACTTCGGCTCAAATGACGGCAGGACCACAACTGCTCCACCTATGTAAAGCAGCGGAAGCGTGTGCACCGCCAGTCCACCGACATGAAACAGCGGCGCCGGCGTGGCGGTGATGTCATGCTTGGAAATACCCGGCGCCATGGCCATGATGTTGACGTTATTGGCCTCAACGATGCCGTGAGTGATCATCGCGCCCTTGGGCCGACCGGTAGTTCCTGAGGTATACAGAATCATTGCTACATCTGACTTATCGACGTCCCGTTCGAGATTGCCCGGATCACCACTGGCGACAACCGATTCGTAGATTTCGATCTGATGACCCGCCACCTCGGGCGCGTCAGCCGACTCGGTGACGATCAGTCGCTCGACGGCGACGTCTGGCTCGCCCAGGGCAGCGATCGCGATTGGCGCGAGGTTTGAGCTGAAGATGAAAATCTTTGGTGTGCTATCGGTGAGTACAAACGCCACCTCAGGACCCATCAACCGGAAATTAATCGGTACACAGATCGCACCCAACTTGGCAATCGCGAACAACGTCTCGAGAAATTCGATGGAATTGGTGGATAACAATGCAACTCGGTCACCGCGGTCGATACCGCGCTCGGCAAGGGCGTGAGCGAGACGATTGGTCCGTTCATTCAACTCGGCATAGGTGCGCTGCTGATCATCGCGGATAAGTGCGGTGCGATGCGCGTTGATGACCGCGTGCTTGTAATTCCACTTGCCTATGCCGTTGTCCACTGCGGGCTCCATTCGACGTTGAGGTGGGCGCAGATTCTGCTGACAATCTAGCCCAAGGTAACCGGCCCACATTCACTCGACCTCACGCAAGCAATCGCAATGGCGAGGCTTTCTGAGCCGCTACTGAGAATCAGACCGAGACGCGGCTCTCGTAGACAAACCACAGGTTTCTGCTACCGCGCATACAGGGGCGGGGGCCAGATTTTCCAAGTACGGCCTGCAGATTAACTGCGGTCAGCGAAATCGGGAGTCATCGGTGCGCAAGTTGAGCAAACGGCAGCTCACAGCAGTGGGCGCGGTTGCCGCGGTTGTCATCCTTGGGGGAGGTTGGCTGATCTTTCGGCCCGGATCCAGTGCGACCGCGGCCACCGCCACGACCACCACCGCGGCCGCAACTTTAGGAACCATGACTCAAGCGGTCGCCGCCACCGGCACAATCGAACCGGCAGTCCAATCGAACCTTTCGTTCACCTCAGCGGGGGTAGTCACGGCTTTAACAGCAACCGTGGGCCAGCAGGTGAGCGCGGGCCAGAGCCTTGCCGCTATCGATCCGACCAATTTACAGGCGCAGGTTACTGCGGCTCAACAAACCCTCACTGCCGCCAATCTGAGTCTTGCCGCTGCGACGACGAACGTAGCTCAAGCCTCTGCGCAAGCACAAATCACTGCTGATCAGACCAAGGTCCAGAACGCTCAGACGGCGCTTGCCGGTGCCACGCTGAGCTCACCTATCGACGGCACTGTCGCCACGGTGAACCTGAGCATGGGACAGAGCGTTGGTACGAGCTCGACATCGAGCACTGGTGGAAATGGCACCGGCAACGGCTCAACTAACGGCGGTGGCGGTTCTGGCAGCGGCGGTACGGGTAACGGCGCCAATGCGGCTAGTACGACCACGTCTGCGCAGATTGTCGTGATATCGACCAAAAGCTGGATTGTCAACGCCACCGTTGGAGCTGCCGAACTGCCATCAGTGCAAACCGGCCTGCAGGCTCAGATCACGCCGATTGGTGCAACAACAAAGATCTTTGGAACTGTCCAGACCGTGGGCATCGTCGCGTCCGCTGCCTCCGGCAGCACCCCAAGTTTTCCGGTGACGATCGCGGTCACCGGCACGCCAACCGGGCTATATGCCGGTTCGTCAGCGACGGTGTCAGTCGTGATCAAGCAATTACAAAACGTCCTCACTGTGCCGACGTCGGCGGTTCATACCTCTGGCTCTAAGACCGTCGTTCATGAAACTCAAAGCGGCAAGACCGTTTTGGTGCCGGTCACCGTGGGCGCTGTGTTTGGCGCCCAAACACAAATCATCGCGGGGCTAAAGGCTGGGGACAAGGTGCAGGTGCCCGCCGTGGCCAGCCGCGGTGGCGCCGCTCGCAGTGGCTCATCAACAGGCCGTGGCGCGGGCGCCGGTGCTGCTGGTGGCGGCTACGGCGGCGGTGGCGGTACTGGCGGTACCGGCGGATGAGCGCGCCAATCCTAAGCCTCAATGACATCCGTAAGACCTATCGCACTTCGGCAGTTGAGGTCTTCGCCCTTCAAGGGGTTTCCTTCACCATCAACGAGGGAGAGTATGTCGCGATCATGGGCCCATCGGGCTCCGGCAAATCAACCCTGATGCACATCTTGGGATGTCTTGATGTGCCGACCTCTGGTGACTATCTGTTGGCGGGCGAAGATGTCGGCACCATGAGCGAGCACCAGCTTGCCGAGGTACGCAATCGGCGGATCGGTTTTGTGTTTCAACAGTTCAACCTGCTCTCCTCACTGAACGCTGTCCGCAATGTCGAGCTGCCACTGGCGTATGCCGGTACTGCGCAGATCAAGCGTCGTGAACGGTCCACCGAAGCGCTGGCTCGGGTTGGATTGGCCGATCGCCTCGACCATCGGCCTGGCGAGCTATCGGGTGGGCAACAGCAGCGGGTCGCCATCGCTCGCGCCCTGGTCACCGACCCGTCGATGATTCTGGCCGACGAGCCAACTGGCAACCTTGATTCGCAATCAACTGCCGATGTACTGCGGCTGTTTGATGAACTCCATCAAGCGGGTCGCACCATCGTGCTGATCACGCATGAGGCTGAGGTCGCCGAAGCCGCAGCTCGAGTCATTCATGTGCGCGATGGAGTCGTCGAATCTGATTCGCAGCCCACTGCCGCACGCCACGCAGAGCAAAGTTCGCAGGCTGATAGCGAGCAGTCTGCGCACCGTGTCGATGAACACCCCGTCGACGAGTGGCCTGAGTGGATCGCAGATGATCACCGATGAACTTCGCTGAAACGGTGCGCACCTCTCTTGATGCGATCTTCACGCATCGGATGCGGTCCTTGCTGACGATGCTGGGGATCCTGATTGGTATCGCCGCGGTGATCCTTACTGTGGGTCTTGGCCAGGGTGCCCAAAATCAAGTCGCGAGCCAAATCAACAAGCTGGGCAGCAACCTATTGGTGATCAGCCCGGGAAGCACTTCGACAGCCGGTATTCGCGGTGGGCGCGGAACGGCATCGACCCTGACATCTGCCGATGCGACTGCACTTGCCGACAAGTCCATCGCCCCAGACATTGCTGCGGTTGCTCCGGTGTCAACCGGATCACTCGATCTTGTTGCGGGCGACACCAACTGGACGACCTCGGTGGTTGGTACCACCCCGTCGTGGATGGGTGTGCGGGCGCGTTCGATGACATCGGGCAGATTCATCACCAATACCGATCTAAACACCTCAGCCCAGGTGCTCGTACTTGGTGCGACAACCGCCCAAGAATTGTTTAACAATGCCGATCCAGTCGGCCAAGCAGTGACAGTTAACGGCACGTCGCTGACGGTCATAGGAGTTCTCAATTCCGTCGGCACGACCGCAAGCGGCACCGATGAGGACGACACCGCGATCGTCCCGCAAACGACGTACCAAACGATGCTCTCGACCAGCGCGAACCGGACCTCGATCTCCTCGCTATATATCGAAGCGGAATCCTCAACGTCACTATCGGCCGCCTACCAGGAGGCTGATCAAGCGCTGTTAACTGCCCACCACGATTCGATCCGAGACGCTGACTTCACCATTACCAGTCAGGAATCGCTGCTCCAAACCGCAACCGCTACCGACAAAACCCTGACGGTCTTGCTCGGTGGCGTCGCCGCCATCAGCTTGCTGGTCGGTGGCCTCGGTGTCATGAACATCATGCTGGTTTCAGTCTCGGAGCGAGTCCGTGAGATTGGACTGCGCAAGGCGCTCGGTGCCACTCCAAAAGCAATCCGCAAGCAATTCCTCATCGAGGCCAGCATTCTCGGTCTCGCCGGCGGGGTGCTTGGCTTGGTGCTCGCGGGAATCGGGATCGCTATTCTGCCGTCCCTTCTCGGTCAGCCGGTCGTCGTGGTGCCACTGGCGGTAATCGGCGGATTGATCGTTTCACTCCTCATCGGCACTATCGCCGGCGTCTACCCGGCCAATCGAGCTGCTCATTTGTCACCCATCGATGCACTGCGCAGCGAATAGTTTGCGAATACCTAGGAGAATCATGACCACCGAACTAACACGACGTCCGATGATGCGACCAGCCATGGTATTCATAGCGGCGGTGAGCGCCCTCGCACTCACCGCGTGCGGATCATCATCAACGTCTGCGAGTAGCTCATCGTCCAAGCCCGCCGCAGCAAGTTCCAGTGCGCAAAAGACCGTGCCCGGGGCCTTTGGTGAGATCGCCGCGGTCAATGGGCAAACGATTCAAGTGCAAAGCAAGCAGGCTCAGGTCGCGGTGAACGTTACTTCGGCCACGAAGATCGACACCACGGCTTCAGCGGCAGCATCCGATGTCGTTGCTGGTGATTGCATCACGGCCCGCCCGGCCAAAGCAGCAGCTACCGGAGCAAGCGGCAGCACGACGGATTCATCGGGAGCGACCGCGCCGACCTCGATTGATGCAGCAACGGTCAGTATCAGCCAGCCGGTGAACGGCGCCTGCGGCGGTTATGGCGGCGCTGGCGGTGGCGGCAAGGGTGCAAACGCAAAGAAGTCCTCAGGCGCTGCGCCCTCAGGCGCTCCGGGCGCAGCCGGGCGGGGTTCACGAGCCTTTGGGGCCGCCGGGTCAGTGACTTCGGTGAACGCGGGAGTCATCGACGTGCAGTCGAAGATTGGGAGCTCGACCCGCGCTATAACGGTAAACACGTCGACCTCGACCACGTATAGCAAGATTGTCGCCGCTGATTCCAGCGCACTCGTTGTCGGCCAATGCGCGACGGCAGTGGGCCCGACGGACTCCACGGGTTCGATCACTGCAAAGACGATCTCGGTGACGCCACCAGTCAGTGGCGCCTGCACCCGCGGTGGCGGCCAGCGGTGAATAAGTCAAGGATTCTGGTCATCTCGGCAGCAGTGATTGTTGTCGTTGGTGGTGGCACGGTCGCCTATGCCGTGACCAGGTCCGCAGCTGGCGCCCAATATGTGACCGCGTCTGTCGACAAAGGCACGATTACCCAAACGATCGCGCTGACCGGGTCGGTCCAGCAGAACGGCCAGGTAACGGTCGCCTTCCCTACTGCCGGGTTGGTCAGCAGTGTGGGTGTTGCTGTCGGGCAAAGTGTCATCGCCGGGCAGACGCTCGCCGCACAAAGCACGACCGCGCTTTCTGATCAACTTGCTCAAGCGCAAGCTACCTTATTTAGCGCTCAGGCGACGTTGACCGCGGATCAATCGGGTGTGACAGCTAGCGGTTCTGGATCAGGCTCGACTAACGGCTCAGGCTCAGGGACTGGCGCAACGGCCGCGTCAACTCCGGCCTCTAGTTCGGGAACTTCCGCGTCGATCATTCCAGCGTCGTACACGATTTCGTTGACAACCGCTGGGACGAGCAGTACGAAGGCAATCAACGTCAGCACGACTGCTACCCCTGCTTATAGCGCGCCGAGCACTGCTGCGACGGCGCTGGCGGCGGCGCAGAAGGCGGCCGTTACCGCTGCCGCCGGGGCAAGCAACATCGCGGCGGTTCCGGTCGCGGCTGATCAAGCTGCGTCCGCAGCCAAGCTGACCGCGGCACAAACCATCTGTGATCCGACTATCGATCCGGTCACCCCGACGCCGCCGGTTACACCGGCGTCCCCGAGTGCTCCTGCGACAGGGATGTCGAGCACGCCGTCGAGCGGTAATGCCGCAGCTGACGCTGCATGCTTAGCGGCGCTGACTGCTAGTGAGCAGGCGCAAGCGGTCACTGCGACGGCCGAAGCAACGCAAGCTCAGCTCGCGGTCGCATTCAGCAGCGACGTGACAGCCTTGAGCCAGGCTATAGCTGCGGCTGTGGCCGCAGATTCGTCAGCGCCAACTACGCAGCCGGCGCAGCCTACGCAACCGAGCAAAACACCGCCGACGAAGCCCGTGCAGCCTGCGCAACCGAGCAAGACACCGCCAACCCAGCCCGCGCAGTCGCCGAAATCTACGGCTGCGCCGTCCACCAGCAAATCGAGCAGCGCAAGCTCGGACACGAGTGGTCGTACCTCAAGCGGTGGCTCGGCCGGCACTTCTAGCGGGAGTGCCGCCGGCAGCGCCGGCTCTGGCTCATCTGGTGGAGCTCCCTCAGCGGTAAAGGTTGCGCAGGATGAGGCTGCGATAACCAACGACCAGATTGCCGTTACCGCTGCTCAAAGAGCGATCTCCCGAGCGACCCTCACCACACCGATCGGCGGGACGGTCGCTGCAGTCGGCATCACCGCCGGTGAATCAGCATCTACTTCAGCGGGCATAACTATCGCCGCGCCGGGCTCAGCAACCGTCACGGTGAATGTCCCGCTTGCCTCGATTGCTCAGATCAAAGCCGGTCAGGTGGCAGCCGTTACTGCGGCCGGCAGCACCACTGCGGTCGCCGCGACCGTGGCTACTGTCGGGCTTCTGCCTAGTTCATCGGCCAACGTAGCAACGGTCGAGTATCCGGTACAAATTACCGTCGCCAACGCCCCCGCGAGCTTGGCGACGGGAAGCGCAGTACAAACCAGCATCGTGATGGGTACCGCGGCCTCGGCCATCGAAGTACCCAATAGCGCGCTAACTACGGTGATCACAAATCGTGCTCTCGTCACGTTGTTGAAAGCTGACGGCACCACGTCCAAAGTGTTAGTGACGACCGGCCTCGTCGGCGCATCGCGCACCGAAATTACCGCGGGTCTGACCGTCGGTCAACAGGTCGTCCTTGCCGATCGGTCCACCCCTTTGCCGACCAACTCCAGCACTACGGTTGGTCGTGGTGGGATCGGTGGCAGCGGTGGCGCGGGCGGTAAAGGTACGGGCGGCAACGGTTCTGGGGGCAAAGGCGCGGGCCGAGCCGCAGGTGGCGCGCGCTCAGGTGCCGGCGGCTAAGCCATCGGTACCATCGGCACATTGACGACGCGCTGGTAATTGCGTGGCGCTATGCCTCAACAGCGCGGGTTCGATTCGACATTTTGGTGAGCGTAGATCGGGTAAAAGGCCGGGGTCGATGAGGTCAGCTGAAGATCAACCGACCGTTAGCGAGCAAGGAAACGCGTGCGGAACTGTCAACGTGACCGCTGAGCATTTAAAGTCCATGGTGATGCTCATAGACAAATCACAGGCTTTTCTCAACGCGCGAAAAGCACGCGGTGGCACGTTTGTAGTAGCGGACTTGCAGGGCAACTGCAGTCCCTGACATGTGGAGGTATCGGTGCGTTTTTTGAATAAATGGCAGTTCTCAGTTCTGGTGGTTGTTGCAGTCTCGAGCACTATCGCACTCACGGCGTGCAGCCCATCCTCATCCGCCAGCGGTTCTGCGTCATCCAAATCGAGTGCAGCCAGTGGCAGTGCGGCCAGTAGTAATAAGCGATCTGAATCAAAAGACTTGGGAAAGATCACTTCGGTGACCGGTCAGACGTTGAAACTACAAAGTGCGAAATCGGAAACGAACGTGAGCTTTAGTTCCAAGACGGCGATTACCGACGCTTCTGCTGCGACTGCCGCAGATGTCGCAGTGGGCGACTGCGTGGAAGTGCATTCGGGCAAAGAGGCTGCTGCCGGTCCTAGTAGCGCCGCACCATCTAGCGGTGCCTCCGGGGGATCGGAGCTACCCGCGGCAATCGACGCCGCGTCGGTCCGGATCAGCCAACCGACAAATGGTGCGTGCGATCGGAAGGCGGCGCCTGATGCTGGCGGCGCCAAAAAATCTGGAGCTGCGAAGTCTGGCGCTGTGGGTGTCGTGCACGGTTCGGTGACCGCAATCAATGGCGGTGTTCTTCAGGTGCAGGGGACAACAGGCGGTGCCTCTGCGACTACGGCAGTGACTACCTCAGGCACAACGAAGTTCGTGAAGCTTGTCGCGGCTGATTCCTCGATGCTAAAAGTGGGC